>CACYCN010000075.1 GCA_902772895.1 uncultured Ruminococcus sp. | reverse complement strand
TGTCCGACTGGAAGAACTGAGAGAATATTCCACAGGATTTACCGGTGTAACAACCGGTTGTATTTCCGTTACCTGTCGTAACAGCCGTCCGTCAACCAACCTTCGATGGATACGGGAGCAAGAGGAAGCGGAGATTCCGTTATCCCGGTTCCGGCTGACCAGACATCATGTATTGTCATTTCTGAACGAACAGGATGAAAGGATCATCCGTACCGTTCAGCAACGGGGAGTGTATACGCTGTCCGAGAGTGAATGGGGATTGGGTATCGTGACGGGGGATAACCGCCGCTTATTATCCGAAGAACCGTCGGAGGAAACGGAACCGATCTATCGGGGAAAAGAGATACAGCCGTATCAAATCATGGAAGCGTGTCGTTTTATCCGTTCCGACAGGAGTCGTTTTCAGCAGGCGGCGCCGGAAACACTGTATCGTGCGCCGGAAAAACTGGTGTATCGTTTTATTGCTGACCGGCCGGTGTTTGCCTATGATAACCGGCAGCGGCTGTTACTCAACAGTGCCAATCTCCTGATTCCCCATATCAGCGGATCAGGGATCAAAACCGTGATGGCGTTCCTGAATTCGGATTTATACGGCTTTTTATACCGCCGGCTTTTCGGCGAGATCAAGTTATTACAGGGAAATCTTTGTGAATTGCCGTTTCCGGCATTGACGGCGGAACAGGACAGGGAACTGACGGCGTTAGCGGATTGTGTCATGCAGGGCAGCGCCGGAGCAAGGGAACAACTGGAAATACGGATCTGTCAGCTTTGCGGCCTCAACGAAGAACAAATCAGTTATGTCAGAGCTCAGTTTTCTGACGGCTGAGTATGATTTTGACGGAAATGACGGAATCGAGAAACGGGGGATTGCAGTGGAATTAAGTGTATCCGGAGTGGTGAAAAACTTCGGGGAAAAAGAAGTGCTGAAGGATATTTCATTCCAAGCCAGAAGTGGGGAAGCCTTAGGATTACTGGGACGTAACGGCGCCGGTAAAACGACCACGATCCGTATCGTAATGGGCGTCTTTTATCCCGATCAGGGAGAGATCCTGATTGACGGCAAGCCGATCAACCGGAAAAAACTCCGGTTAGGATATCTGCCGGAAGAGAGGGGACTTTATCCGAAAAAACTGATCTCCGAACAGCTTCTGTATCTGGCGCAGCTGCGGGGAATGAATAAGGCGGATGCCCGGAAAGCCTGTGACAGATGGCTTGATCGTATGGGCATGAGTGAATATAAGAATAAGAAACTGGAAACCCTCAGTAAGGGTAATCAGCAGAAAATACAATTGGCAGCAACGCTGATGTGTGATCCGCATATTGTGATTCTGGACGAGCCGTTTTCCGGACTGGATCCGGTGAATGCGATGCTGCTGAAGGAAGTCATTCAGGAAATGATTGACGGCGGCGCGGTGGTTCTGTTTTCGAGTCATCAGATGAACTATGTGGAGGAATTCTGTGATGATATCGCCATTCTGAATACCGGAAGGATTGTCAAGGCGGGTAAGATTACGGATATCAAACGCAGCTATCCCCGTGACAGAATCGAAATACAGTCGGAACAGTCAGAAAAACTGATTCCTTACTTACTGGAAAAAATGGGTGGTGAGATTTTCTCCGCCGATACCGGAAAGGAAAATCATCATACCCTTCTGATCAGACTGAAGGATGCTTCCGCTAAGAACCGGCTTTTTCAGACGATTTCTCAGAGCGGTTTTGATATTGACAGCTTTCATGTCTGTGAGCCGTCTCTGAACGATATCTTTGTAGAATATACGGAGGCGGGCATATGAAACATATTTTGCAGGTACTGAAATTTGAATATTTCAGTTGTATCAAGAGCAAGGCGTTTATTCTTACGACGATTCTGCTGATAGCCACGATTCTTTTTATGACATTTGTACCGGCGATTATCAGTGCGGTCATCAGTGGTTCTGAGCAGTCTTCCGAAGAAGGAAAACAACCGGTGATTGCCATTGTCAATCATGCCTATGAATCGGACGAGACCGTCAGGGAAGCTTTTACGGCAGCATATCAGAAGGATGAGATCCGTATCAGTCAGGAGGATCTGGAAAGTCTGAAATCCAAGGTCAAGGATGGAACCTATGAATTTGCCATTCTCATGGAAACCCCGCTGACATATACCTACATTACCAAAAATAACAGTCTGATGAGTGCAACGGACCAGACGGTCAATGAACTGATGACAACGATTTATCGTATGACCTCCATGACGGAACTCGGTATCGATCAGGAACAGGCGGCGCAGCTTCTGACAACCCGTCCTGCTGCTACAACGATCACAACCGATGTCGATCAGACAAAAAATTATTTTTCTACGTATATTCTGGTGATGCTGCAATATATTGCGATCGTCATGTACGGTCAGATGGTATCGCAGAGTGTTGTCTCAGAAAAGAATACCCGAGCCATGGAAATGTTGATTTCCTGCGCGAAACCGTCCCATCTGATGTTCGGTAAGGTCATCGGTTCCGGTCTGGGCGGTATCACCCAGATGATCCTGATTCTTTCGGTCAGTCTGTTGTCCTTCCATACCATTAATATGGATAATGCCTTTACCAGACAGATTCTGGAATATGTCAATTTCTCTCTGGACACCGTTCTTTATGCGATTCTGTTCTTTATTCTGGGGTATTTCATTTATTCCTTCCTGTTAGGCGCATTATCCTCACTGGCATCCCGCAGTGAAGACCTGAATACCCTGATTACTCCGGTCATGATGCTGTATGTAGCGGCCTTTATTGTTGTTTTAATGTGCATGAATTCCGATCAGATCAACGGTCCTGTCATGATCGTCTGCTCTTATATTCCGTTTACTGCGCCGATTGCCATGTTTGTGCGAATTGTGATGTCAGACGTCAGTGTCATTGAGGTAATAATTTCCGTTTGTGTGCAGCTTTTTTCCATTTATTTGTTTGGTATGCTGGCGGCTGCCATATACCGGATCGGTGTTTTGCTCTACGGGAAAACACCAAAGCCTTCCGAACTTGTCAAGCTTCTGAAAGAACAACATAAAAACCGTCAGGCTCTGAAAAAACGTCAATCCTGATGGGATTTCCCACCATGTGAAAGAGTCCTGTGATAAAAAAGTGCCTCCGATGGCAGAAGGAAAGCATCGGAGGTGCTTTTGTTTCTTTCAAACGAGGGGATCAGTTCAGCAGCAGGATCCCAAGATTCAGATAGGCGGCAAAGGTCAGCCAGATCAGATAGGGAATCTGTATCAGTCCGGCAGGTTTATCGATTCCGGTAAAGACGATCAGCATCAGCAGTACCGCAATCCATAGCAGCAGCAGCCAGATCAACGCAAACAGATAGAATCCGAATCCGAAAAACAGTACGCACCACCAGAAATTCATGGTCAGCTGCAAAAAATATAGAAACATGGCTCTCGAAAGACGTTTGTCATCCGAAAGATAAACTCTTGCCGCACCGATTGCCATCAGTGCAAACAGGATACTCCATACTACCGGAAACACCCATCCCGGCGGCGTCAGGTAGGGCTTTACCGCCGCTTCAAACCGGGGCATACCGATATATGTCACAATGCCTCCGGCTGCCGCAAACAGAAACGTCAGTACAAAGGAGATTACGTAAATTTTCGTGTTCTTTTTCACCTTCACCATGCACCATCCCATCGTTTTTTACCAGTATATGCAGCCGTCAGTGAAATTATGAGTTGTCGTCCGTCTTTTCATCGGACATACCGGGAAGAGTCTGACCCAAGACAGAATCAAAAAAACGACCCACTGATCGAATGAATCAGTGAGTCGTTTTTGACAGGATCGGAAGGTAGTGCCAATCAGATCTGATCGAGAGCCTGTTTGATATCGGCGATGATATCATCGACAAACTCGATACCGACAGACATTCTGATGAGGTTGGGTTTTACGCCGCAGTCTTCTAACTGCTGATCGTTAAGCTGACGATGGGTCGTGCTGGCAGGATGCAGGGCACAGGTACGGGCATCGGCAACATGAATGACCAGTTTGATCAGTTTGAGACTATCCATGAACTGCATGGCTTTTTCTCTGCCGCCCTTGACGCCGAAGGAAATAACGCCGCAGGAACCGTTCGGCATATACTTCTGACAGCGCTCATAATACTTATTGCTTTCCAGTCCGGGATAATTGACCCATTCAATTTTATCGTTTGCTTCAAGGAACTTTGCCACCTGCAGCGCATTTGAACAGTGACGTTCCATCCGCAGGAAGAGGGTTTCCAGTCCCAGATTCAGCAGGAAAGCATTCTGAGGGCTTTGCTGGGGGCCATAGTCACGCATCAGATGGGTAACGGCTTTGGTGATATAGGCGGCTTTGCCGAATTTCTCGGTATAGATCACGCCGTGATAAGATTCATCGGGTTCAGTGAATGCCGGATATTTTCCGTTATTCCAGTTAAAATTACCGCTGTCCACGATGACGCCGCCCAGTGCAACCGCATGGCCGTCCATGTACTTGGAGGTAGAGTGGACAACGATATCCGCTCCCCATTCAAAGGGTCGGAAATTGACAGGTGTAGGGAAGGTATTGTCAACGATCAGCGGAACATCATGGGCGTGAGCCAATCTGGCATACAGTTCTACATCGGCGACATCCAGTGACGGATTGGAGACACTCTCCACGAAAACAGCCTTTGTATTATCACGGAAAGCGGCAGTAATTTCTTCTTCGGAAGCATCCGGCTTGACAAAGGTAAATTCAATGCCGAGTTCCCGCAGGGATTTATTGAACAGATTGAAGGTGCCGCCGTAGATGGCGCTGGCACAGACAACATGGTCACCGGAATGACAGATATTAGTGATGGAAAGCATAGAAGCAGCCTGACCGGAAGCAGTCAGCATAGCACCGACGCCGCCTTCCAGCGCTGCGATTTTTGCCGCAACGGCACCCAGTGTGGGATTGGCCAGACGGGTATAGAAGAAGCCGTCTTCCTCCAGATCAAAGAGTTTGCCGAGCGTAGCGGCAGAGTCATACTTAAAGGTTGTGCTTTGTGCGATGGGAAGGACTCTGGATTCACCGTTTTTCGGGTCATAGCCTGCCTGAACGCACAGGGTGTTGATGTGAAAGCTCATTTTCATTTCTCCTTTAGATCCTGATAGATTTGGAATATATCAGCCGAGACTTCCGCAACACTGCGGGAGGCATCGACGATTTGAATAGTTTCGGTATCCTTGAGTTTTTCAAAGACCTCATAGAAACGCTGACGGATTTTTTGCTGAGCAGCCGTATTTTCATAAATTTCCCGGGACAGCCGTCCGTCCGTCAGTCTTTTGTCGCCGGTTTCGGGACTGATATCGAGAAAGATACAAACATCAGGGCGGATAATTTCAGGACAACCGAGATTCAGATTCATGATCCAGTCAAGATCGGCATCCATTCCCTGATAGGCAAAGGAAGAGTAGTAGTAGCGATCACAGACTACGTCAATTCCTTTTTCGAGATATTGCCGAATGCCGTTGATCTCGTTTGTATTATGAAATATTCTGTCGAGCAGGAACAGTGCCGACAATTCATAGGCATTACGTTTAACGAACCCGCCCAGTGCATCCCGCAGCAGTCCGCCGCTGACAGAATTGGTAGGTTCAGCTGTCTGACAGACGGTACGTCCTTCGGCTCTCATTTTTTGCGTCAGAAGTTCAATCTGAGTTCCCTTTCCGGAGCCGTCCAGTCCTTCAAAGACAATAAATCTTCCTCTTTTGATTGTTTCCATAATCATCCTCCGTTCCGCTCCATTATACTCCTTTCCCCGCAAAAAATCAATTCTGTCCGACTTTTTCTCGGAGGAAACCCTTTTTTCAAGTGAAAAAAGGGTTATCCCCCGAACCCCCTTCCTAAAAAAGCTGATCTTGCACTTATTGTTCACAAATTAGTTGCCTCTTTTGTGAAGATATGCTACGTCAACGGCTTATTTTCTGAAAATTGATTTCCCTGGGGACTTCTTGGGGAAAAACAAAGGCGCAGAGCCTGCGCTCCAGTGATCGTTTTTGCAAAGACACGAATGAACTGTTTGTCAAAGACTTTGCAAAACGAAATTGGGAGCGGAAGCTTTCCGCCGCAGAGCCTGCGTACCCGTGACCGTTTTTGCAAAGATATGAAATAGCTGTTTGTCAAAGACTTTGCAAAACATCATCGGGAGCGGATTGGCATATGCGGGAATCATGGGTGTCACGGGCCGGCGCCGATGGAGAGGATAGTTTCGGCAGCCTTGATACCGTCAACGGCAGCGGACATGATACCGCCGGCATAACCGGCGCCTTCGCCGCAGGGATAAAGACCTTGCAGGACAGGGGATTGCATAAATTCATTGCGGAGGATGCGGACAGGAGAAGAACTGCGGCTTTCAACCGCTGTAAGAATAGCGTCACCGTCGGCAAAGCCATGCAGACGCTGATCCATCAGAAGAAGGCCTTCCCGCAGGGAATCGGTCATGAATTCCGGAAGACAACGATCCAGAGATGACGGTTCAGATCCGGGGAGATAGCTGGGAATCACTTCACCAAGTTGGTGAGAGGGCTGTTTTTGCAGAAAATCACAGACACGCTGAATCGGCGCATGATAATTACCGCCGCCAAGCCGGAAAGCCTGTTCTTCCAGCCGCCGCTGCAGGGCGACACCTGCCAGCAGATCATCGGAACCGAAATCATTTGTACCGATACCGACTAAGAGTGCGGAATTGGCATTGACTTCCGAACGGGCAAATTCACTCATACCGTTGGTCACTAAACGACCTTCCTCACTGGCAGCGGCTACGACCTTACCGCCCGGACACATACAAAACGTATAGACGCCTCTGCCGGTTGGAAGATGTACCGCCAATTTATAATCCGCAGCCCCAAGATAGGGACTGCGATAGAACTCGCCGTATTGACTGCGGTTAATTTTTTCCTGTAAATGTTCAATGCGAACGCCCATAGCAAAGGGTTTTTGTTCCATCGGAATATGAGATTGCCGGAGCATTTCAAAAGTATCTCTGGCACTGTGACCGATAGCCAATATCAGATGATCTGTTTCGAAAGTCTGTTCCTTTCCGTTACGGGAGACAATAACGCCGGTCAGTTTATCATTTTGGCGGAGCAGACCGGTCAGTTTTGTTTCAAACAGGAATTCACCGCCGAAGGAGAGAATAGTCTGCCGCAGGTTTCTGACAGTTGTTTTCAGATAGTCCGTTCCGATATGGGGTTTATTGAGATAGAGAATTTCCTCAGGAGCGCCATGCAGATGAAATTCGGTCAGGACTTTGCGGATACGTTTATCTTTTGTACCGGTATTCAGTTTACCGTCAGAGAAAGTACCGGCGCCGCCTTCACCGAACTGAATATTGGAGACAGGGTCCAGCCTTCCGGAAGCCTGAAAGACAGCAATATCACGGGTTCGTTGTTCGACACAGCGTCCCCGTTCAATGACGATCGGTTCCTGACCTGCCTGAGCCAGGATCAGTGCCGCAAATAAACCGCAGGGGCCGCTGCCGATGATCACAGGACGTTTGGGAAGTCTGGTGCAGCGTGGCAGTTCATAGTGATATTCTTCGGCAATAGAAGCGGTGCGGCAATTTCTGACGATTCTTTTTTCATCCGCATCGAGTCTGATATCAGCCGAGACCAGAAAATGAATCCGGTCTTTTTTTCTGGCGTCCAGGCTTTTTTTATAAAGTGAAATCTGCCGGATATCACCCGGACGGATATTCAGTTTTTTGGCTGCCGCCTGTTTAAGGACGGTTTCGTCAAAGTCCAGCGGCAGGGAAAGATCATTCAAACGAATCATATAGTTCCTCCTTATTTCCGACAGGAAAGATACTTCCGTCATCCATGTGGTGAGATAGATAAATCAATGGGATAACGGTTTGTCAGGGTGTTGGATATGGCGGGCAATTCTGAGAGCACTGCCGACGGCAAAGTGCAGGTTATAGCCGCCGCAGTCGCCGTCCACGTTGAGCATCTCGCCACAAAGATAGAGATGGGGATAATTTCTGACAGACAGGGTAGAAGGGTCAACCGCATCCGAGCCGAAACCGCCGGCGCTGACCTGTGCGGAGGAAAAACTGCCGCAGCAAAGAGGTGTCAGTCTGAGGTTCTTAGCGGTATGGAGAATTGTTTTCAGGTCAGAGCCGGTCAGTGAGGAGCAGGATTTTGAATAGAGACCGCAGGATCTGACGATAAATGCGGATAATTTCGGATGAAGGATTCCGGTCAGCAGTTCCTCAGCAGGGCGATTGGCAAAGCGCCGTTTCCAATCAGAGAGACAGGAAAGCAGTTCATGAAAGGAAAACTCATGAATCAGGTCAAGAGAGAACGACAGATGATGAACCCGTATGCCATCGATTTTACCGAAGCAGAACCATTCATTGACATAACGTGACAGTTCAAAGACACAGATACCGGAAATGCCATGATCGGTAAACTGAATTTCTCCGCACGTCATCCGGAACGGTTTTGCGTCTGTCAGTAAAGCGACCGTACCTTTGGCACGAATTCCCTTGAGGGATGAAAGTTTTTCTTTTATATCAACGGGACAGAGGGCGGGGAACAAAGGAGCGGGTTTCAGTCCCAATTTTTGAAGGAGAAGATAACCGCTGTCATTAGCGCCCAGCATAGGGGAGGCCTGAGAGCCGGTAGCCATAATGACATGAGCGGCAGAAATTTCCGTTTCCTGAGAGCGAAGGAGAAACCCGGATTTTGCAGGTTTCAGATCTGTAGGAGAGAAATCACAGAGAATGGTAACGCCGAGCCGATGGGCTTCATCCTGGAGAGCTTTCAGAATGGTAGCCGCCTGATTACTGTAAGGATACAATCTGCCTTCGGCATCTTCCCGCAGCAGTACGCCAAGGGAGCGAAAGAAACTTTCGGCATCGGCTGCAGAAAAGCTGCCGATCACGGAATCAATGAGAGCCTGATCACCGTGATAGTGTTCTGTCGCAGCATTACGGTTTGAGATATTACAACGTCCGTTACCGGTAGCCAGAAGTTTACGGCCGATTTTATTCTGACGTTCCAGCAGAATGGTATGGCAACCATTACCGGCGCAAGCGACAGCCGCACACAGTCCGGCGGCGCCGCCGCCGACGACAGCAACTTCTGTATGTAAATGATTCATATCGATTCTCCGTTCTCCTAACTGATATAATCCTATCATACCACATATTTCTCTCTGCATCAAGCACGGCGGCGGCAAGCTGCCGCTCCCGATTCGCGTTGGCGTTCGCATACGCTCACTCTGATAGTGTGAACTTTCGGTTCCGTGTCCGCGGTTCACGGCGCGGGTTTCAAAGAATTGACTTTCCATCCGCCGCCGCAGCCCGTAGGGCTGCTTTCCGGCTATTCAATGTGAAACGAGAAATATTCTGGCTTTGATCGTTTATGCGCCTGATAATGGTGGAACGAGGGGGATGAGAGAGGATCATGATGGTAAAACGATCATGAAAACATCATAACCGGTCAATCAATACATAGTTAATGATAGAGTGTCAAGATATGATTGATTTTTTGTTGATCGTGATGTACAATAAAAATATCAATCAGGGAGAGGACGGAAAGGCATGAAATTTTCTGAAATGAAATACGAAAGACCGGATCCGGAGGCTGCGAAGCAGCGGGCAGAGGAAATCAAGACTGCGTTTATGAAAGCCGGGAGCTTTGAAGAAGCGGAAGCTGCATTTTTATCATGGGATCGGTTTACGTTCCATATTGAGACCATGATCAGTCTGGCGTACACCCGTCATTCCATTGACACGACGGATGAATATTTTGAGCAGGAAGTGGATTACATTGATCAGGTATCGCCGGTTTTTACGGAAATACAGCAGAGTTTCACGAAGCTATTGGTAAAAACGGCATTTCGTCCGCAGTTAGAGAAGAAATACGGGAAGCTGTTATTTTTAAACGCTGAGATATTCCTGCAAGCGTTTTCACCGGAGATTATTCCGGAAACGCAGCAGACGAATGCATTAGAGACGGAATATCAGAAACTGATCGCTTCGGCACAGATATCATTTGACGGAAAAACCCTGACACTTTCGCAGCTTGCCCCCTATAAACAATCGGAAAACGATGAAGTAAGACGGGCAGCCTGGTTATGTGATGCGCAGTTTTATCGTGAGAACGGCGACAGGCTGGATCAGATATTTGATGAACTGGTAAAGCTTCGCACCGGGAAAGCGAAAAAACTGGGTTATGACAATTTTGTAAAACTGGGTTATCTTCAGATGAACCGGAACTGTTACACACCGGAGGATGTTGCCAAATTCCGGGAGTCGATTGTAAAATACATTGTACCGGTAGCGGAGAAGCTCTATCGTGAACAGGCGGAACGGACAGGATTACCATATCCATTGACATTTGCGGATGCGGCGTTACATTTCCGTGACGGGAACCCGAAACCGCAGGGAACACCGGAGGATATTCTGGCGATAGGGAAGAAGCTATATCATGAATTATCGGAAGAGACAGCCGAATTCATTGATGTAATGCTGGACAATGAGCTGATGGATGTTCTGAGTAAAAAGGGGAAGGCAAGCGGGGGCTATTGTACGGAATTTGCAGACTACAAGGTACCGTTTATCTTTGCCAACTTCAATGGAACGGCGGATGATGTAGAGGTCATCACACATGAAGCCGGACATGCCTTTGCATTTTATACAGCGCGGGACATCATTCCGTCGGATAATAAGAGTCCGACACTGGAAGCTTGCGAGATACACTCGATGACGATGGAATTTTTCGGCTGGCGGGAGAGTGAAGCCTTTTTCGGCAAGGATGCGGAAAAATTCCGATATCATCATTTATTTGGAGCGCTGACATTTCTGCCGTATGGAGCGATGGTGGATCACTTCCAGCATATTGTCTATGAGAAACCCGAGATGTCGCCGCAACAGCGGCACACGGTATGGAAAGAGTTAACGGCGACATATATGCCATGGATCAACCTGGACGGAACGCCGTTTTATGGAGAAGGGAAGGGCTGGCAGCGACAGCTTCATATTTATGAAAACCCGTTTTATTATATTGATTACTGTTTTGCGCAGACCGTAGCGCTTGAATTCTGGGTCATCATGCAGCAGAGTCACGAAGAAGCCTGGTCACGTTACCGGAAATTAGTAAACAAAGCCGGGACTCAGACCTTCACCGAGCTTGTCAGGACAGCCGGATTACCCTCACCCTTTGAAGAGACCGCCCTTCGTGAAGTTGCCGAAAGCGCCATGCGATTTCTTCAGCAGCGGCGGTAAGCTGCCGCTCCCGATTTTACAACGCAGAAAGTTTTATGATTGCATCCGCGTCATGCT
>CACYCN010000074.1 GCA_902772895.1 uncultured Ruminococcus sp. | reverse complement strand
CGTCACTATCGCGAGAGCCATGACCGAGAACGCTCCCATGCTGATCCTCGACGAAGCTACCAGTAACGTCGATACCAGAACGGAAATTCTGATCCAGAAAGCAATGGATTCTCTGACAAGCGGCAGAACCAGCTTTGTTATTGCGCACAGACTTTCCACCATCAAGAATGCCGATCTGATTTTTGTTATGAAGGACGGTAACATTGTAGAAACCGGTAATCATGACTCCCTGATGAAACTCGGCGGACTCTACAGCGAAATCTATAATTCTCAGTTCAACTGATAGAAAGTCCGTTCGCAAGCATTTCATGCCGACTTGATACGGCATTGCTATCACACTTTCAGGTAAACTGCCTGCTGTACCCAATCCGTTAGCGGATTGGATGCGGCAGGCGTTTTTTTGCTTTTTATGAAACCGTGTCAATACGGTATCAGTATGTCATTTCATTTTTCGGATTTCTCCTCCGGCTATGCGCTTTCTCCCGACGCATAGCCGATATGTTACCGCTTTCCTCCAAGAAACCGGGGAAATCGTACTTTCACGATGCCTTTTCCGCTCCTGTCCCCCGGATAATCCGTTCCAATACGGAACATTTTCCTAAAAGATATTCCAAATCACTTGAAATATTGTATAACTTATTGTAAAATATTATATTGTTATATCATAAGAAGAAAGTACACTTTTCTGAAGTGCAAAGGAGGAATTAATGAAAGATAGTTATTGAGAAAACGCTGGTGCTATGTCCGGCATTGCTGACGATAGCGGAACCTGTCCCGGTACAGTTCGTAAGGAACGTGTGTGTGGCGGAAGGGATTCTTTCTGTTGTCAGAAGTCGGAATAAATGAAATATCTGCTTTTTCTGCAGAGCACCGAAGGTCAGTTGACAAGCAAATTATCTTTATTCTCCGCAAGGATCATCCTTCATCATAACCAGGAGGTATCATTATGACAAGTTTTTTTGAAAAATTTGAAGAAAACGCAAAACTGTTTGCCGACAAAAGAGTTTTATGCGATGACGCAAACACAAAGGGAATTACCTATTCACAGCTTGATGTTGTTTCCGGTAAAGTTTACGCCTATCTGCAGAGCAAAGGCATCGGAAAAGAAGATTTTGTAATGATCTGTCTGCCGAGAGGCATGACACCGATCATCGCTCTGATGGGTGTATGGAAAAACGGCTCTGCATTCGTGATCGTAGAGGATAACTATGCGCCTGAAAGAATCGAGTTTATTAAGAAAGACTGCGGCTGCAAGGCAGTGATCAATGCGGAAGTCTGGCAGGAAATTCAGGGTCTTGAACCGAAGAAAGGTCATGAGCCTTTTGACGAAAAAGCCGCCGCCTTTGCCGTTTATACTTCCGGCACAACCGGAAATCCAAAGGGTGTTCTGCATGAGTACGGCAACATTGACCGTATGATAGAATCCGTTACCATGTCAAGCGGCGAACAGCTGACAACGGATGACGACCGTTTTGCACTGGTTGCTCCCCTGAATTTTGTTGCTTCTCTTCTTATCATTGTTTACGGTCTTTATTATGCCGTACTGAATTTTGTAGTCCCCTACGCCATTATCAAGAATCCGCTGATGGTAGGTATGTTTATCATCAAGAACAAGATTACCGGTACCTTCCTCACCCCCTCATATATCCGTAAGATGAAGCAGAAGCCGCCTATGCTCAAATTCTGTATTATCGGTTCCGAACCTGCCAATGAAGTATGGCTTGACGGTCTGACGATTCATAACTTCTATCTGATGAGTGAATCCGGTTTTGCGGTAGCGCATTTCAAGATCGACAAAAAGTATTCCCAGACTCCTGTCGGTCATTCGGAATTCGGTCATCCTGTCATGCTGCTCGATGAAAACGGCAACGAGGTTCCTGATGGTGAAGAAGGTGAAATCTGCTTTGAAAATAAATATGTCAGAGGTTACATCAATCTTCCCGAAGAAACAGCCAAAGCATTCAAGAACGGCGTATATCATACCGCTGACCTGGCTGTCAGGAATGAAAACGGTGAACTTGTCATCAAGGGCAGACTGAACGATATGGTCAAGATCAACGGTAACCGTGTAGAACCCGGTGAAATTGAGGAAGTGG
>CACYCN010000073.1 GCA_902772895.1 uncultured Ruminococcus sp. | reverse complement strand
CGGTTTCACCCTTGCCCAGTGTCAGCGAAGTTTTATTCAGCGTCACACCGGCATTCACCGAAATACCCGTCTGAGGTGTCCCGACTGCAAAAGCAGAGATACTACCGGTCACCATACAGCCACTGATCATCACTGCCGATAAACTCAGCGCAAACACTTTCCGGATCAATACATGAGACTTAGAAACATTCATCGGAATTCCTCCTTTAAATAATCATTTTCTAAACTTTATTATAAAGAATCTCTCACTAAAAAACAAGTCCCCTGATCCTTATTCTATAGAAATCAAATTTCCCCGACAGTCCTGCCGGGGGAATTTCGGGTATCAGCTTTTGGTAGAAACTGCAAACGACAAAAGGAAGTATGAAAGCACAGCTTTCGGGGGGACCAGGAAGAACTTTCACTTGAAAGTCCCGTAGCTTGCTACGTTTCGCCGCGCGAAACGGCAGAAATCATAGAGCACTTGGAACAATCTGCAAATGACAAAAGAAAGTATGAAAGCACAGCTTTCGGGGGTCCAGGGGGGACTTTCACTTGAAAGTCCCCCCTGGTTAGCGTGGGAAGGTACAGATGAAACGGATAATGCCGTTGTTCCAGACAGCGCGAATGGTACCTTTATGACTCTTAACGATACCTTCCGCGATGGACAAGCCGATCCCATAGCCGCTTTTTTTGTTATTATGAGATTCATCCGCACGATAGAAGCGTTCAAAGAACCGGGAGCAGTCTGTCTGCGAACCGTCCTTATAGTCATTCATAACCACCAGACGGATATGTTTTCCTTTAGCGGTCAGTTCAACCGTAATCGTACCCTTATCGTCACAGTATTTGATCGCATTATCAACCAACAGTCCGGTTAATTGCTGCATTTTCCCCTCTTCCGCCTTCATTTTGAGACCCTCTGTAATAGAAAGCGTCAGTGTTTTTTCAGCTTGCCGGGCAACGGAAACAAAGCTTTCCGCCTTCTCACGAACAACCTGAGAAAGATCGGTTTCAATCATATTTTCCGATTTACCGCCCTCTTCCGCCCGTGCAATCATAATCAGATCACGAATCAGATCAGTCATCTGTTCCGTCTGGCGCAGAGTGGATTGGTTCCATTCATTTTCACCGTTGATCATCATATCGAGTTCGGTATTTGCCTTGATAACGGCAAGGGGCGTTTTCAATTCATGGCCGGCATTGGTAATAAACTGTTTCTGACGTTCCGCATTCCGGATCTCCGGCTGGATCATCCGCTTGGACAGGATCCTGACCAGAAAGAACATTCCCAAGGCGCCGATCAGAACGAGAACCAGAATAATCCTGAGCAGGCGCTGGCTGACCTGATCCTGATAAGCACCGTCAACAAAGACAATCAATATTCCGGTATCCGTTTCAGAGACCTGATAGTAATACTGATCGATTTTTCCATAGTCATTACCGGTCAAAAAAGCCGTAAGACCGTAAGTGATTACCTCATCCCTGCTGACAGCCGCGATATTCGTTGTAATAACCTGATGAACATCTCCCTGACCGGACAGGAAAACGGAAAAATAGCGGGTAGCAAATTTGAACTCCGGTGAACTGTCCATCCCTGAACCGAACATATCCGACCAGAACTTATCAAAATCATTATTCGCATTATATCCGTCACTGTTATTTTTCTGATGTTCCCAATCGGAAAGATCACCGTTATTGGCAGTAATATAATTAAGTGTTTCGTTAATCTGGCGCATACTGCTGAGGTGATTGATCAGATAGATCATAGCACCCATAAGCAGCATGACGGTAAGAAAGGAGAAGAAGGCGATCCATGTAAATTTTCTTCTCAGTTTTTTAATTGTTTCCTTATTCATGATCCTTCCCCCTGTTCATTGAATTCCTGTGACAAAAGCCACGGATTATTGCAGCATAAATCCCTGTGAAGCGTCGCCGATGATCGTCACCGAAGAAGCAATGGCTTTAAGTTTCCGTTTGAGATACGAGAGATAGAGCCAAACGGTTTCAGGGCTTGCATCGATGTCATTATTCCAGACATGTTCGAGTAAGAAATCCGTTCCCAGCAGTCTTCCCTGATGAAGGATCAGTGTCTGCATCAATTCAAACTCTTTAATGGAAAGCCGCACGGTATTTTCAGCCCCCAGTTCAAAGGAAGCGGATTTAAGCGACAGATCCTGATAACTGAGATCATCCGAACTATACTGTGTTTTTCTTCTGGTAAGCGCCCGGACTCTTGCCAGCAGTTCCTTGATGGCAAAGGGTTTTGTGAGATAGTCATCCGCACCGGCATCCAAACCTGTCACACGATCCTCCACTTCTGCCTTTGCGGTGAGCATCAGCACGGGTGTGACGATTTTTTTCTCCCGCAGTTCTTTGAGAACCGTAATCCCGTCCTTTTTGGGCATCATGATATCCAGAATGATACAGTCATAGGAATCCACCATCAGATGTTCCGAGGCTTCCATCCCGTCAAACACCGTATCCACATCATAATTTTCATGTTTCAGTACCGCTGTCAGCGCGCGATTCAGATCAACGGTATCTTCCGCCAATAAAACCTTCATGTCAGTCACTCCTTTATTGTTCTAAAATCATATCCCGGATCGTCTGCATCGAAAGATCCGTAGACGCCAGTTCATCCGCACAGCGTTTCAATTCATGAACGATCAGACTGGTATCTGCACCGATCTCTTTTTTATATT
>CACYCN010000072.1 GCA_902772895.1 uncultured Ruminococcus sp. | reverse complement strand
TTGCTGAAGGTCGTGAAATAGAGCGAAATGCTCTTGCCGCAAATATATGCAAAAAGGCACTCATTTTCCCTCATCACCCGAAATGAAAATACAAACAAGCAAAAAGACCCGGTCTGACGAATGATCAGATCGGGTCAAATCTTATTCTGCTGAAATATCACATACCTTATCCCAGAAGACGATGTCGTAACTGATTACTTATTCATTTCTGAACGGGACATAGTATTTGTTATGGTTGATCTGTTCCAGAGCTTTGTGACTGAGCTATTTGATGTCAGACTGTGGTTTGGCACGTCTGGTTTCCCAAACTACCGCTACACGCTTTGCTTTCTTTTTCACAATAATATCCGATTGCCCGGAACGGTTTCATCATTGAACTTGACAATCATTCCTTTTCTGCCGGAAAACAGTCCCACTAAAAACGCATGATAGTCATCTTCTTTATCGCCGAAATAACTGATAGTCTGATACAGATAATCCGATAAGACGCTGCATTTCATTCTGTATCCTATTATCTATGCTTTTCGATGCACATTTTATGGGAACACGTTTCAGACTTATTCGCTCACAACCGAGACGGAACAGTCGCAAATGGGGGTATCAAGACCGTCGATGGTTCCGGTAACCGTTACAGTGCCGGTTTGCAGGCCTTTGACGGTTCCGTCTTCGCTGATCTCGGCAACGGCCGGGTCGGAGACGATCCAGAGTGATACCGGCATAGAGCGTTCCCCTGAGATAGAGGCTTGCCGATTTCACATGTGTTTCTCTGACTGGTACTGCTTAACGAAAGACTCAGCGGTGTGTACGGAGTATGGGGTCAGGTGACAGGAATGAGAAATCGGGTTCACACAGCGCCTGACTGCCATGTGTTTTTCCACATTTCTCTGTCCTTGATTCTATTTTAACAGATGAAGTCGAAATAATGAGAAGAATGTAAGATTTGACGTGTTTTTTGTAATAATTTACGAAATTACCTTCCCTTCCCAAAGTGTTGAGGGTGGAGGGTGAGTTATGCGGTATCGTTTTCTCAAATCTTTCTCTCGAAAACAGCTCTGGTTCCATGAAAAATGATAATAATACGAAAGCATCCTGGCAGTCGGCAATCAGTGAATCGTTACGGAAAATGTCGTTCCTGCATGGCGGCAGTTCTGCATTTTATGTCCGTTTGTATCACTGGTATAATCATCGAAACCTACAGCTCTACGGGTATCGTCAGTACATAGGTAAGATAACCATCACTCATTCTGTAGTCGTTCCCTGCATAAGCGTAAGGTTCCATCATTTAACCAGGGAAAGACTGACCGTTTACCGGCGTACTCTCCTACGAACCGGTAAAAACGAATGTGTATGATATGCCATACGTTTGCACTGTTGCATTGGAAATCGATTTTCTGCTCTATGTGGGCTGATTCTTGATAGACTGATCCATTCCGCTGCCGCTAAGATCAGTACGCTTATCTTTGACCGGATCTGCAGCAGGCGCCCAATAACCTGCCTCTTCTTCAACCGGTACTTCATAATAACAATGCCGGTTGTTGTCGCAGCGATAATACTTACCCCAATTTGTTTTATGATAGATTTTTCCCGATTCAAAGTTGAATCTCTTGGTCGTTCTTACATACTGGCGGCCTCTGTACATGCAGAAACAAACCTCATCATAACCGTCAGGGGGCTGTATCTTTCAGACTACTGTGTTGGTATTGTCAAAAGAGTCATCGATAATACGCTCCCAGACAGCATACTTGACCATCGAAAGTCTTGAAGAAACACAGGAATCATGCTATAATAAAGACAAGAAAAAGCACGGGAAGGTGATTCGGATGAACAAAGATGAACGGATCGTCAAACTGAAACTGGATGTTATTTTCAAGCGGGTCTTCGGAAACGAGCAGAACGAAAAGATCATTGCCGCATTTATCTCCGATTTACTGGAGATACCCCGTGAGAGCATCCGCTCCATTGCCATTAATAACGTGGAACTGGCACCGGAATACCTGGATCGGAAATTCAGCCGTCTGGATTTAAAGATGGACGTGGACGGCAGGATCGTCAACATTGAGATGCAGGTCAACCGGGAAACCGACTTTGAAGACCGCACATTATTTTACTGGGCAAAGCTTTACAGTGAAGAACTGGGAGCAGGAGAAGAGTACCACACACTGAAACAGACTATCTGCATCAATATTATCAATTTCAATATGTTTGACTGT
>CACYCN010000071.1 GCA_902772895.1 uncultured Ruminococcus sp. | reverse complement strand
TTTTTTGATATTGTCAGGTGTTGTATACCAGTGATAGATCGCCAACTCCGGAGCATTCCGCAGTGTATAACCTGAACCCGGCAGCCAATCAGTGGCGATGTCTTCCCGCAGTTTCACATAATCATCAACAGGATGTTTCATGTGAGGTGTCTGGAAAACCGCATAGCTTCCTTCCGGCACATCCAAGGGCTTTAGGCCAAAGCGGTCCATAAAGTCAATTCCGGTTACCGACTGATCATAAAGATGATCAAATGACCATTCGTCCGGTTTCGCACAATACCAGAATGAATACCCATCCGCGTTTACATCCGTAACAGCTACGATATCCGTATCGCTGCTGTCAAAAGCCATGCCTCGCAGCAGCCACTGAACAGCTCGAGTAGAGCAGAAAAGCTCCTCTTCCTGGTTTCCACGGCCGATTCCGAATGGTGCGCCGTCAAAGTGTCGCTGTATGCCCAACAGACGCATGGAAGGTTTTCGCTCGATCTTGTATCTTGAAGCTATTACGGAAGCTTCAAAAGAATAGGTTTTATTATTGAATAAAAGATGTGCAAATGAACCAAGAGAAAGGGGATCTGAACAAAGCTGTCGTGGAAAAATATAAGGATGTTTATCAGTTGGAACTGCTGACAGATAACACAGAAAAACAAAGTCATTCTATTGGTCCGTGAGTTTTACCGCTTCAGACGACATATATTGACTTGTTATCACTGATTGATAGCAGTGATAACCTGATCTGATGCAAAGTATAAATTTACGGAGGCAGGTCATAGAATACTGGGATTTGTACGAACGTGAAAGAAAACCGCTGAATCGCGTCCACAAGAGAGGTGAAGCATTTGGGGAAGGTGAATACTACGTTTGTACCGAAATATGGGTAAGAAACCAAAAAGGACAATTTCTGATCACGAAACGGCATCCGGACAAAAAGGCCGGTAATCTGTGGGAATTTATCGGAGGCGGGACGCTTGCCGGAGAGAGCACACTGCGCTCCGCTGTCAGGGAGCTAAAGAGGAAACGGGAATTGCCGCAAGTGAATCGGCATTAAGGCAGTTCGCCACGTACCAAAGGAATAACTATTTTCAGGATCTGTTCCTGCTGAACAGGGATGTTGATATTGCCGATGTAATTCTTCAGCCGGATGAAACCATTGCCGCACAGTGGGCTTCGGTCAGTGAAATACTGCATATGATCGGGAAAGGTGAATTCGTTCATTCGGCAGGGATGCGTTTTCAGATGTACAGGGAATTGGTATCACAAAGCACATGGGTCAGTTCCAAGTGTTAAAGAAAAGTATGTCCGCCTGCTGATCAAAGCCCTTTTAATTTCTGTTTTTCCCGGTTTTTTTAATAAAACACTTGTAATTATCACAAAAAGCATATACTATAGAATAAAAGACGTGTTTCGCATATCGCATTGGTGTATGCGTTATCACGGAAAGAGAACTAAATATCAAGGAGGGACAGAAAGAATGAGGAAAATGATATCCTTGCTTCTCGTTGTCGTCATGGCCTTCGGCTTTGCCGCCAACTTGCAGGAAGCGAAAGCGGAGGCGTTCACCGAAGCGCCCATGCTGGCCGCAAAGGTTGCCGGCGGAGAGCTTCCCAAGGTTGAGGACCGTCTCCCCGCGGCGGAGGACGTGTTCGTGGAAACCACCGCTTCCAGCGGTGAACCCCTTGAGATCGGCACCTACGCCGCTAAAATCACCTTCCCGACTACGGGTGTCGGCAACTGGGGCATCTGCCGGTACGGCGATCAGACCCTGTGCGTCTACAATACAGACAATACCCGCGTTCTGAACACCATCAAGTCCTATGATGTCAATGACGACTACACCCAGTACACCTGGCATCTGCGCAAGGGCCTGAAGTGGTCCAACGGTTTGGATCTGACCGCGGACGACATCCTGTTCTGGTACTATATGTGCCACATCAACAACTACGACTCCCAGGCCAAGTGGGCAGGGCTTTACACGCTGGCGGATGACGGGGAAACCAAGGAATACGCCAAGCTGGAGAAGGTGGATGATTACACCGTCACCTGGACCTTCAACAAACCCATC
>CACYCN010000070.1 GCA_902772895.1 uncultured Ruminococcus sp. | reverse complement strand
CTTTGGAAGTTTTAACAGGAATTTCGGTGTCCTGCTCAGCGGGGAGAAGGGTATGGGCAAGACCTTGTTCATCAGGATGACGGCTTTGGAAGCCTTAAAGAGAGGGATCCCCGTTATCGTTGTGGATAAATATTATGAGGGGATCAGCACATTTCTGCGAAAGATCGATCAGGAGGTACTGATCCTGTTTGACGAATTTGAAAAGCGCTTCGGAGAGGATCATAATACCTGCGGAATCAATAACGATATGGGGATCGGATTCGGGATGAATCACCAATCCGTCAGCGGAATGATGTTTTCTCATCAGACGGAACTTCTGGAGCTGTTTGACGGTATCTCATCCGGTAAAAAAATGTTTGTTCTTACCTGTAACGAGATCAACACTATCAATCATTATCTGATCGACCGTCCCGGCAGGATACACTATCACTTCCGTTTCACTTATCCCACCCCCAAAGAAATCATGCTTTATTCCCGTGATAACATCAAACCGGAATATCAGGATCAGTGCAGGACCATTCTGAATTATTCCTTCATGACAAAGATCAGCTATGATGCGCTTCGTGCTATCATTTTTGAGATCAATTCAGGTGTATCCGTAGAAGAAGCCGTCAATGATCTGAATATTTCAAAAGATGTGCGTTCTTCGCCGGAATTTGCTGTAAGCCTGCATTTCAGGAACAGAAGCAGCTCTGCTCCGCAGATCAATATGCTTAATTTCTTCAATGAGGACTTTGCAAGCATTGAGATCAAATACCGTAAACGCAAAATGAAGCAGCGTGCTGTTATGATTGACTTTCTTCTCAAAGATCTTGAGTTTGACGAGCACAGTTTTCAGTTTAAACTTCCTGTCGAAAAGATACAAAATATATACTGCAGAACCAGCCATGCCAATGATGATTTTGATCCTGAGGATCTGCTTGAAAAGGACGGTCTGGAGTATATCCTGTTCAACAAAAGTTATCAATGAGGTGAGTTGCTATGAGCGCCAATCATATTGTTTATCATAACAGCATGGAACCGGATGAATTTCCGTCTCCAAACAGTACGAATGAGCCGGGTCTGCATATTGCAGGCACAAGACTTTTGAAATACACAGAAGAGGAGGGTATCACCCATGTGGTGATACCCGATACCATAACCGAAATAGACAGAGACTGCTTCAATAACTGCCGCCGTCTGAAAAGCATTGTCATTCCCGACAATGTAACCCTTATCAGCGCCGCCGCTTTTGCCGACTGCTTCTCTCTGAAAACCGTCAATATTCCTTCTGGCATTGCGGCTCTGGGGGATTCTCTGTTTCAGAATTGTTATATGCTCCGTGAAATCAGTATTCCCGCAAGAGTACGGTATATAGGCAGCAAGGCTTTTCTGAACTGCCGTTCTCTCAAAAATATCGGCTTCCCCGAAGGTCTGGAATTTATCGATCAGAATGCTTTTGAAGGCTGCACTGACCTGACGGAGATAAACCTTCCGGAAGGCGTTAAGCTGAATCATGGTGTGTTCAAAGAATGTACCTCCCTTAAAAGGGCAGTACTGCCGAAGGACATGGAGTGTATATCCTCTGAGTTGTTTTATTATTGCAGTACCTTGCATGAGGTGAGCTTGCCGGAAAAGCTGAAAGAGATAGAGTCGGATGCTTTTTACGGGTGCGCCTTTTTGAAAAGGACAGACTTTCCTGAGGGACTTGAAAAGATCGGCAGCAGCGCTTTTGAACTGAGTGGTCTGGAAGAAATCAATTTCCCTGAAAGCCTGCTGATGATAGGCAGTAAAGCATTTTATAACTGCTCGTATCTTTCTGTTATCCTGATGCCTCCGAAGCTGGTCTCTGTGGGATATCAGGCTTTTGATGAAACTCTGTACTTCAAAAAGATCAAAAAGGACTTTATCGTTTCGGAGAACCATATTCTGCTGAAACACAATGCAGTAGAGGATATTGTACATATTCCCGGTGATGTGCTACTGATAGCAGAAGAAGTATTCAAGGATGATAAATTTATAAGACACGTTGTATTTCCAAACGGACTTCATGCAATAGATGATGACGCTTTCAGTGGATGTACAAGGCTTGACAGCGTGTACATACCCTATACGGTCAAATCCATTGGGGAAAGGGCTTTCAGAAATTGTACTTCTATAACAGAATTGGATTTTTCGGAGGGGATTGAAGCCATCAATCACTGGGCTTTTGAAGGCTGTTCCGGATTGACGGAGGTAAAACTGCCCGAAAGTCTTGACGAACTGGGAGGCGCGGCGTTCCAGAACTGTACAAGCCTTAAAACAGTCCTATTCCCTGAAAATAAGTATATCGAATTTCTGCCCTCCACCTTTTTCGGCTGTGATTCCCTGAAAACCATACAGATCGGAAGACACCGCTTTCAGGTCGCAGATCCTGCAAAGCTATGGGAACTTTATGAAACGGTCGTCAGACTTCTTATCGCAAAAGATTTTGAATCCGGTTCGGATGATCGTCAAAATATAACGCCTCTTATCGTGCAGATATATATGGACAGCAGGATGCCGGAGGCGGAACAATATATCAGAAACCACCTGATGGAGGTCTTTCAAGATCTTTCCGATAACGGAGCATATACCCTTGTTCAAAGTCTGCTGGCGTTTTCGTATCTGGTGAATCTTGATACACTGGGAGAAATGAACAACTATTTTCATGAATGTCACGATGAAAAAATGGTTGAGATCATTCAGAGCAAGCTGGAGCATATCCATCTTATGATGAACTGGGAAAGCTTATT
>CACYCN010000069.1 GCA_902772895.1 uncultured Ruminococcus sp. | reverse complement strand
TAACAAACGGTTCATTGTGTCTTTGCAAAACAGTCACTGGTGCGCAGGCTCTGCGCCCTTTTTTCACTTGAAAAAAGGGTTTCCCCCGAGAAAAAGTCGGACAAAATAGATTCCCGTTGCGGGAAAGAAGTAGGGGTTGCAATTGAGGAGGAGGAGGGTGTATAATAGCAGGAAGAAGTGTGCGTCAGCACATGCAACCTGAAGGAGGAATTTATGATGCAAAAGAAAAACGGGGAAAAGTATTATATTACCACTCCGATTTATTATCCGTCCGGCAATCCGCATATCGGACATTGCTATACTACAACGGCGTGCGATTCTATCGCCCGCTACAGACGTATGCAGGGCTATGACGTGATGTTCCTGACGGGTACCGATGAGCATGGTCAGAAGATTGAGGAAAAGGCCGCTCAGCTCGGAGTTTCACCGAAACAGTATGTCGATGATATTGTGGTGATCTTCAAGAAACTCTGGAAGTTTATGAATATTCAGTATGACAGATATATCCGTACGACTGACGATTATCATGTGGAGGCTGTTCAGAAAATCTTTAAGGAACTGTATGACAGAGGATATATCTATAAGGGTGAATATAAGGGAAAATACTGTACCCCTTGTGAAAGCTTCTGGACGGAGTCTCAGTTGGTGGACGGGAAATGTCCCGAATGCGGCAGGGATGTCGTTGAGGCAAAGGAAGAAGCTTATTTCCTGAGAATGTCACCGTTCGCTGACCGCATTGAAAAACTCCTTACCGAAACCGACTATTTACAGCCTAAAACAAGAGCGGTGGAACTGGTTAATAATTTTATCAAACCCGGTCTGGAAGATCTTTGTGTTTCCAGAACCAGCTTTAAATGGGGTATCCCCGTTACGTTTGACCCGGATCATGTGGTGTATGTCTGGATCGATGCGCTTTCTAACTATATCACCGCTCTCGGGTTTGATAATAATGCCTATCAGGATTATGATAAGTTCTGGCCGGCAGATGTGCATATGGTGGCAAAAGATATCATGCGGTTCCATGCGATTATCTGGCCCGCTATGCTTATGGCACTGGAACTGCCGCTTCCGAAACATCTGGCAGTTCATGGCTGGATCACCTTTAACGGTCAGAAAATGAGTAAGTCTCTGGGTAATGTGGTGGATCCCTTTATCCTTGGCGAACGTTATGGCGCTGACGCGATCCGTTACCATATCATGAGAGAAATGGCTTTGGGCGCTGACAGTTCTTTCTCTAATGAAATCATGATCAATCGGATCAATTCCGATCTTGCTAACGGTCTGGGTAATCTGGTTTCCAGAACCGTTGCAATGGTGGATAAATATTTCGGCGGCACTCTGCCTGAAGAACAGCAGAGCGGGGAGTTTGATGACGATCTGATCGCACAGGCTACCGCATTGACGGCGTCAGTGGATGCCTTTATTGATAAGACCCAGCTTAACAATGCGCTGGCTGAAATCTTTAAGGTCGTATCCAGAGCGAACAAGTACATTGATGAAACCACCCCCTGGGTATTGGCAAAGGATGAGGCGAATCGTCCCAGACTGGCCTGCGTTCTGTATAATCTGTTGGAGACTATCAGAATTATCTCGACTCTTCTGTCGGCTTTTATGCCCACAACCATGCCGGTTGTCTGGGAACAGATCGGCGCTGCGGCTTCCGATACACTCTATGAAAAAACCGAAACTTTCGGCGTTCTGCCCAGAACCGTTACGGTTCATAAGGGAGAGATTATCTTCCCGAGAATTGATGTGGAAAAAGAAATTGAGGAACTCAACCGGATTATTGGTTCTCAGAAAAAAGAGGATGAAAAATCCGGCGACAGCAAGCAGGATAAGAAGGAAAAGCCGGAAGGACTGGCTATGATCGGTATTGAAGATTTCATGAAGGTGGAGCTTCGCGCGGCAAAAGTATTGGCTTGTGAGCCTATCAAGAAAGCTAAAAAGCTCCTGAAGCTGACGCTGGATGACGGCGCAGGCGAGCGAACTGTTGCCAGCGGTATCGCTAAGTATTACAAGCCCGAAGATCTTATCGGTAAAACCGTTATTCTGGTGGCTAATCTCAAACCTGCCGTATTATGCGGCGTTGAAAGTAACGGTATGATTCTGGCGGCTGATGCCGGTGATGATGTCAAGGTTATTTTCCTCGACGGCGTTGAACCCGGCAGCCGTATCCGGTAATTCCATAGGCAGGATTTTATTGCTTTCTTCAAATTGTTAAAACAGGCGCAGATGCTTTCTTTGCCGGAAGTGATGCGTCTGTTTTTTGCAGAGCGGCAAGGTTTTCAAGAAATAATTCTTTTTTGGAATAAAGCAAAGCGAAATACGTTGTATAATGATAAGACGTATTTAAATGTATCAAGAGCATGGCGCAGAGTATGTGAGACAGGCAAGCGCCGGAATGAAATGATTGATCAGCCTTGCAAAAGTCAGAATACGGATGTCGTGACAGTGCCGGATTAGGAAAGGATGGAGCTTCTGTATGATTAGGATCGGGTTGGATATTGGGTCAACAACGGTCAAATGTACCGCTCTGGATGAGAATAACCAGATTTTGTATAAGGTGTATGAGAGACATTATTCTCAGATTACCAGTAAGATTTCTGAGCTGTTGAAAAAAGTCAGACGGGAGCTTCCCGGTGCGGATCAGGCATTGATCGCTATGTCCGGCTCCGCCGGAATGGGTGTGGCGGATGCCTGCGGAATTGATTTTATTCAGGAAGTCTATGCTACAAGAGTGGCTGCCAATACGTTTTTGCCCGGTACGGATGTGGTGATTGAACTGGGCGGTGAGGATGCTAAAATTCTTTTCCTCTCCGGCGGTATGGAGGTCAGAATGAACGGATCCTGTGCCGGCGGTACCGGCGCTTTTATCGATCAGATGGCGACATTGCTCAATGTGCCGATCGAGGATCTGAATGGTCTGGCGGAACAGCATGAAAAGATTTATACCATTGCGTCAAGATGCGGCGTGTTTGCCAAAACGGATATCCAGCCGCTTCTTAATCAGGGCGCTAAGAAAACCGATGTGGCTGCCAGTATCTTCGGCGCCGTTGTGAATCAGACTATCGCAGGTCTGGCGCAGGGACGTGAGATTACCGGAAAAATCGTGTATCTCGGCGGCCCGCTGACGTTTATTCCCCAACTTCGGCTGGGATTTGATAAGGCGCTTAAAACAACCGGCGTCTGTCCGGAAAATTCGTTATATTATGTGTCTCTGGGAGCGGCTTTGTGTGCCGAAAATACGGTCGATCTGGATATGGTGATCAATAAGATCTCGCATTACAGAGGTTCCGGTAACTTTGCTTTCAATAAGCCTCTCTTTAAAAATGAACAGGAATTAAAGGAATTCCGTGACCGTCATGCTAAGGCTACCGTCAAAAAAGGAAAACTGGAAGGCTATCATGGCAGCGTCTATCTGGGTCTGGACGCCGGTTCTACTACCGTTAAAGCTGTGGCGGCCGCTAAGGACGGTACCTTGCTGTATTCCGAATATAAGCCTAACAGTGGGAATCCTGTGCCTATTGTCAAGGAGTTTCTGGAAAATGTGTACCGGATCAATCCGGATATTAAAATCGCCGGTTCGGCAGTGACCGGTTACGGTGAGGAAATTATTAAAAATGCCTTCGGGATCGATATCGGTGTGGTTGAGACCATCGCCCATCTGACGGCGGCTAAAAGCTTTATGCCCGATGTGGAGTTTATTATTGATATCGGCGGTCAGGATATTAAGTGCTTTAAGATCCGCAATGGTACGATTGATAATATCTTCCTGAATGAAGCCTGTTCTTCGGGCTGCGGTTCGTTCCTGCAGACCTTTGCCAATGCTTTGGGATATTCTGCGGAAGAGTTTTCACGGCTTGGCTTACTCGCTAAACAACCGGTGGATCTTGGATCACGCTGTACCGTGTTTATGAACTCTTCGGTGAAACAGGCGCAGAAGGATGGCGCTACTATTGAGGATATTTCTTCCGGCTTGTGTCTGAGTGTTGTGAAAAATGCACTGTATAAAGTCATCCGTGTTGCCAATCCCTCCGAACTCGGTAAGAAAATCGTGGTGCAGGGCGGTACTTTCCTGAATGATGCGGTCCTTCGTGCGTTTGAACAGGAAATGGGAACCAATGTGATCCGTCCTGAAATCTCCGGTCTGATGGGTGCCTATGGCGCAGCACTCTATGCCAGAGATAAAATGGGTAAAAAGAAAAAGTCAACCGTCCTCTCAATCGAACAGCTTCAGAATTTTGTACATGAGATCCGTAATGTCAATTGCGGAGGATGTAGTAATAACTGCCGTCTGACAGTCAATACCTTCAGCGACGGCAGAAAGTTTATCGCCGGTAATCGCTGTGAAAGACCTGTGACCAAGAAGTCTCCGGACGATAGTATGAATATTTATCAATATAAGCTGCGTCTGCTGAAACAGTATCAGCCTGTGAAGGGGAAGCGTGGACAGATCGGTGTTCCGATGGGTCTCAATATGTTTGAACTGCTGCCGTTCTGGCATACTTTCCTTACAAAACTTGGATTTGAAGTTGTTACTTCGCCGCTTTCAAACCGGAAACTCTATCTGCATGGTCAGCAGACGATCCCCTCTGATACGGTTTGTTTCCCGGCTAAACTGATGCACGGGCATATTCAGTGGCTGCTTGATAATGATATCAAGAGTATCTTCTATCCCTGTATGTCCTATAACTTTGACGAACATCTCGGCGATAACCATTATAACTGCCCTGTCGTAGCTTATTATCCTGAGGTCATCAGCGCTAATGTCAGGGGAATTGAACGGGTTAAGTATTTCCATGAATTTGTCGGAATTCACAGACCTAAGGATTTCCCTAAAAAGATCGGCGCCGAATTGCAGAAGTTCTATCCGGATATTACTCTCAGAGAAGTCAAGGAAGCGGCTGCGGCAGCTTATAAGGAATATGATCTGTATATGGCAAAGGTCCGTGCCTTCGGTAACAAGATTATCGAAAAGGCTGAAAAAGAAGGAAAACATATTATCGTGCTGGCAGGACGTCCTTATCATGTCGATCCGGAAATTAACCATGGGATTGATAAACTTATTACCAGCTTTGATGTTGCGATTGTTTCGGAAGATGTTGTCAGCGCCGGTGAAACGAAAAAGCGTACCGGTGTTCTGAACCAGTGGACTTATCATTCCCGTATGTATGCTGCGGCAGAACATGTCAGCGGTAAGAAAAATATGGATCTGGTTCAGCTGGTGTCCTTTGGCTGCGGCGTTGACGCTATTACTACCGATGAGGTCCGCGCTATCCTGGAACGTCACGGTAAAATCTATACCCAGATCAAAATTGACGAAATTACCAACCTCGGCGCTGTTAAAATCCGCCTTCGCAGCTTGCTCGCTGCTCTCGATGCCGGATAATAAAATGATGGTCGGGGGCTGCACTTTACCCTCCGGCAGGAGATAATCTCCTGCACCTGTTACAAAACCTCGAATGGTCAATCCGTTCGAGGTTTTCATATTGTCTGAAGATGACACTTTGAAGTGGGTGGGTACGTTTTCGGGGTCAAGGGGGAGTTTTTTACAAAAGTCCTGTAACTTGCTGCGTTTCGCTATGCGAAACGGCAAAATGTGTATGGCTCTTGTGAAATACGTTAAATGACACGCAAAAGAGGGCAGGTACGTTTTCGGGGGTCCAGGGGGGGCTTTTTCGCAAAAGTCCCTGTAACTTGCTGCGTTTCGCTATGCGAAACGGCGAAATTTGTTTGGCACTTGGTAAAAACTGAAAATGACACTTTGAAATAGGCAGGTACGTTTTCGGGGGTCCAGGGGGGACTTTTTCGCAAAAGTCCCCCCTGGTTCATAAAGTGTTCATAATTGTGTGGTATGCTTTGGATGTGACTTATCCTGTGATCGGAACGGGAAAGGCAACAGTTTTTAAGGAGAGATGAAGGATGAAAAATACGGTTCTGACCCTTTTACAGCAGAAACAATCGGGTGATAAAATTACGATGCTTACTGCTTATGATTTTACAACTGCCAGAATCATGGATGAATGCGGCGTTAATGCTATTCTCATCGGTGATTCGTTGGGAATGGTCATGCTTGGTTATGAAAATACACTGCCGGTTACAATGGACGATATGGTTCATCATACCGCAGCGGTGGCAAGGGGCGCTGAAAATGCCTTTATCGTGGCGGATATGCCGTTTATGTCTTATCAGGTCTGCGTGCAGGATGCGGTACGGAATGCCGGCAGACTGATTCAGGAAGGCGGCGCTAATGCTGTTAAACTGGAAGGCGGTGCAGAGGTCTGTGAACAGATCAGAGCTATCGTCAATGCGTCAATTCCTGTCGTCGCTCATCTCGGTCTTACGCCTCAGTCCGTCAATGCGTTCGGCGGCTTTAAGGTTCAGGGAAAAAGCGTCGAAAAAGCTAAAAAACTTCTCGATGACGCTAAAAAAATTCAGGAAGCCGGTGCCTGCGCAGTTGTTTTGGAAGGGATTCCCGCTAAACTCGCAGAAATGATTACCAGACAATTATCGATTCCTACTATCGGTATCGGCGCCGGAAACGGCTGTGACGGACAAGTGTTGGTGTATCAGGATATGCTCGGTCTTACTACCGGCGCTACCGCTAAGTTCGTCAAATGTTTTGCCGATGTCGGTACACTGATGCGGCAGGGAATCCATGACTATATTCAGCAAACCAAAACGGGTGCTTTTCCCTCGGAGGAACATACCTATGCTGTCAGTGATGACGTTATCACTGAACTGATCAAGGAGGAAGGATAATGAAAATTGTATCAACAATTGCTGAGGTGCGTCAGCAGGTCAGGGAATGGAGAAAACAGGGACTGAGTGTCGGGCTCGTTCCGACTATGGGGTATCTTCATGAAGGTCATGCCAGTCTGATCGATGCTTCCTGTCGGGATAATGACAGAACGGTCGTTTCCGATTTCGTCAATCCGATGCAGTTCGGCCCGAATGAGGATCTGGAAAGCTATCCCCGTGATCTGGCTCATGATGCGAAATTGGTCGAAGATCATGGCGGTGATCTGATTTTTCATCCGGAACCGTCCGAAATGTATCATGAAGGATTTTCCAGTTTCGTGGATATGACCGTCCTGACTGAAGAACTGTGCGGTCTCAGCCGTCCGGTTCATTTCAGGGGCGTTTGTACGGTGGTGTCTAAACTCTTCCATATCGTTCAGCCGGACAGGGCTTATTTCGGTAAAAAGGACGCTCAGCAGTTAGCCGTGATCCGTCATATGGTGGATGACCTTAATATGGATATCACCATTGTGGGATGTCCTATCGTCCGGGAATCTGACGGTCTGGCAAAAAGTTCCCGTAATACGTATCTCAATGAGGCGGAAAGACAAGCCGCTCTGGTATTGTCAAAGGCGATCTTTGAGGGGATGTCACTGGTTAAAAACGGCGAAACTGACTGCGCTGTGATTCTCGGTAAAATGAAAACTCTGATCGAAGCCGAACCGCTGGCCAAAATTGATTATGTCAAGATCGTGGACTGCGCTACCATGCAGCCGATCCCTGTACTGGATCGTCCCGCACTTTGCGCAATGGCTGTCTATATCGGCAAAACACGCCTGATTGATAATTTCTTTACCGAAGACCTGTGAGGAGGATGACAATGCAGATTTCGATGTTGAAAAGTAAGATCCATCGTGCCGTCGTTACCGAAGCGGAACTTAATTATGTCGGCAGTGTCACTATCGACAGGGATCTGATGGAAGCGGCCGGTTTATATGAATATGAACATGTCCATATCGTGAATGTCAATAACGGCAGCCGCATGGAAACCTATGTGATTGAAGGCGAAAGAGGCAGCGGTATTATCTGTCTGAACGGGGCGGCTGCCCGGTTGGGTCAGAAGGGTGATGTGATTATTATCATGTCCTATGCTTCTTTGACACCGGATGAAATTCAGGGGCATCATCCCAAGGTCGTGTTCGTTAATGAACAGAATCGTATCGTTAAAAAAACAGACTGCGAACAACATGGCCCTGTTATGTAATATTGACTTTGTGGGGAACCTTTCTTCTCAGGAAAGGTTCCCTTTATGTTTTGCGTTTCTTTTGGGCGCATCAGTTGCATATTGCCTGCATAAAATGGCTTGTAATAATGAATTTTACAGGATGTATCAATAAAAATCAGCTTTTTCGGGAAGGGGTTTCGGAGAGGAAAGCTTCCGTTCCCGAATCCGTTTTGTAAAGAAATTGAAATCCGATTTGATAGTATCTTGCCAAAACGATTACGGG
>CACYCN010000068.1 GCA_902772895.1 uncultured Ruminococcus sp. | reverse complement strand
CAGTTATACAATTTCACTCTCGAATACTTCCAATCATAAAAACAACGTCTATACCTTGACTGCTACCTACGATGGCAAGTTCACAACAAACTTTGATCTCGTATTTGCACGAGACTAACGAAAATACCGGCCTTTCCTTCACGGATGGGTCGGTATTTTTTTGACCCGATCAAGGCTGTGAGAACAATCAAACATAATAATAAAACAAATCAAAACGAGTGAAACTTATCCCAAATGGGAGAGCTTCACTCGTTTTTGTTGTCTGTCATGATAACAGAGCAAAAAAAGAAATCATGTCCGGAGCATTGCAAGAAAAAAATCCCGTCAAGAAACCATCAAAATCGAAAAAATCTTTCATAATAAATATAGAGGAACTTCAAAAGAGATTTAAAAATGAGATTCCTCAATCATGAAAAGACTGATACTGAGCGAGAACTACAATTCGTCAGAATAAACAAAAAAGAGAGCGAAAATTCTCTACTCGAAAACGCGTATTTGAGAGGTAATCATTCATTATTTTTCATTTCGTCAATCATAATACTTTTGAAAGGAAAATGAATCAGTTTCCAACGGTATATCGGTTGTTTGAGTTCTAATTTTCTGTTTTCGGACAGTGTCAAAAACAAATTGAAAGAAAGATAAAAATTTCGGATGATCAGTCATAATAAATACAGAGGGATTACGTAAAAATTGACTCAAATGTAAAGTTTATAAAAATTATTTCGCACATTCGACCTTTTGAGGTCAAAAGAATCCATTTTCAGAGGGATGTATGAAAGGGTTATCTCTTTCAGAAAATATATATAGAAAGGAAAAGTAAGATGTTGTCAAAGAGTATTTATATTACCGTTTTAAAAGACATTTATGCCAAGAAGGGCGTCATACTGGAAACGACGTTCGGGGAGTTTTGTGAAACGCTGAAAGTACCGCAAGTGCTGAGCATGACAGCGGAGGAATATGAAAGCCTTCCGCAAGAAGAACAAAAGAAAAATAAGCTGGGAGAATGTTTCCGGACAGCCGTAGACAATCAGGAGGAGTCCTCAGGACCGACGCTTGCGTATCTTATTGCGTTGGATGCGGATCATCCGGAACCTGGTTTTAAGGCTGAACTGGAAACAGAATTACCCGGAGTCAAGACCTACATGCATACGACCTTCCGGAGCCGTGAGGGAAGTCCCCGTTATCGGGTCTTCATGCCGACCAGCAGGGCTGTCACAAAGGAAGAGTACGAAAAAGTGTGTCAATGGATCAACGAAAAGGTTCCAGTGAGTTGGACAAGCAATGTTTCAATTTCAATCAGAAACTGCAGTTGCCGAGAGTATTGAAGGATGTAGCGTATCATACATACGAATGGGGAAGCAACCCGCTCGACGTAGACCGTCTCCTTGCAGAGGTTAATTCTGATGCGGCAGGTACCGGATCGGGTTCTTCGGAGACCGAGACAAGCGGTGGCAAAAAGGAATACGACTCATACGGCCCCATTCAGGCATATTGCGAAGCGCACCCCATCACAGAGATCATGGAAGAACTGTCCGATGTCTATCAGAAAACCGACAAGAAAAACCGTTATCAGCTCATTGGAGCAGACAGTTCACCGGGTGGAATCGTGAATCCCGAACGAAATATTGCGACAAGTTTTCATGCCAACGATCCGGCAAGCAGTCATTCCTGCAACAGTTTTGATTTGTATCGGATCCATCGGTTCGGAAATCTTGACAAAGAGGTTCCCAAAGGCACTAAAAAGAGGGATCTGCCTTCTTTTCATGCCATGATGGACAAGGTCAAAGGAGACGAGAAAGTCCGGAAACTCCTTGAAAAACATCGTGAGGAGAGTAAGCCTAAACCGATTTCTGAGAGGGAGCGTATCAAAGATAAACTGCAGCAAACAGACAAAGGCGCTTATAAGAACAGTTCAGCAAATGCAGTCACGATTGTGTCAGAAGACAAAGACCTGTCGGGAATCTGGTACGACAGTTTCAGCAACCGGTTCATTGTAACAACACCGACACCCTGGGATCCGGCGGACACCGGATATCCCCATTTCTTTTCAGACAATGACCGGAAGGCACTGATTGCATTCATCAGTAGGACATACGGTATTGAAATGAGCACCACCATTGACAATGCGCTGGCACAGCTTACCTTCTGTCGGAAAATCCATCCTTTGCAGGAATATTTCAAAGGACTGCAATGGGACGGTAAAAAGCGCGTGGAGGGTGTACTGACAAAATATCTCGGATGTGAGGACAGCGAATACACAAGAACCGTCAGTCGGGTGACCCTGGTATCTGCGGTCAAGCGGATCTTTGAACCGGGCTGTAAAGTGGATACGATGACGGTGCTGATTGGCAAACAGGGCTGCGGAAAGTCCACATTCGTTTCCAGACTGTCCAAAGGTTACTTTACTGACAATATCCACTTTCAGGATATGGCAAGCAAGATCGCTTCCGAAAAACTCAATGGAGTGTTTATTGCGGAACTTTCGGAAATGGCGGGTTACAGTAAGTCTGAGGTTGAGATGGTGAAGTCATTTATCTCCTGCCAGAGCGACGATTACCGTGAACCTTATGCCAGAATGAAAAGCTATCATCCAAGGACTTCCATTTTTATCGGAACTTCAAATAAATTCAACGGTTTCCTGATTGACGAAACCGGAAATCGTCGTTTTCTGCCGGTTTATGCCACAGACAATCGTGAAGTTTCTTCCTGGGACATGACGGAGGAAGAGATCGACCAACTCTGGGCAGAGGCTTATCAATTGTATCAGAACGGTGCAGGCACGAAAGTTCCGGATGAGCTTTTGGGCGAGGTCACCAAGATGCAGGACGGTGCGATCATGGAGGACGTAAGAGCCCAGTTTGTACAGCAGGATCTTGACGTGCTCCTTCCGGAGGACTGGTACGGTATGAGTCTGGAGAGCAGATGCGACTACATCAACCATGAAGGAACCTATGCCGGCAGACCATACAGCGGAACGCTCCGACGGGACTATGTCTGTGCCGCAGAGATTGGAACCGAACTCTTTAAGATGAAGAAGATCGATCTGACCATTGGGTTTTCAAAGAATGTCGCATTGATGCTCCGGAAACTTGGATGGAAGGAGTATCCCACCAATCGGGGGCGCAGGAAGATTCCGGGTTACGGTCTAGTGACAACTTTCTGCCGACCTGAAAGCGATAGCGATCCAAAATAATAACGCAAGATTTAAGAGTGGGTAGTGTGCAGTGGGCAGTGTGGAGTTATGAGGTCCCCGGCTTTAATATGTCATGGTGAGAGCGTCCGCGACGGAAATTTCTGCCGCAAAACGATAAAGAGTGTGGAGTTGTCCGCTTTATCTCTACGGAACAGATGCACGTTCGAGACACAAACGAGACCAAAGCCCCAACATGATATGCGCTGATTAAGTTTGATTTCTATCCGTCTGCACAAGCGTTGCCCCACAACGGATATCAACAGGTGTCAGAAGTATCACTTGCCAAATATTACCTGATACCGCTATATCAGAAAAAAAGCCTGTGTTTATGCGTGTTTAGGGACTGGTATCAGTAGTATCTGATACTTTTTCCATATAACTTTCAGGGAGCAGGATAGTGTATGTATCCTGTTCCGGTGAAGCCCATAGCCGGTAAACACTCAAAAAGTTATAGAAATTAACTGATACTACTGATACCTGATACCGGAAAGTCTGCGTCGGTATCGGTAGTATCACTTGCCGGTTATTACCTGATACCGCTATATTAGCAAAAAAGCCTGTATTTATGCGGCTTTCAGCACCGGTATCAGTAGTATCTGATACTTTTGCCATATAACTTTCAGGGAGAAGGATAGTGTGTGTCCTGTTGCGGTAGATACTATAGTCTGTAAACTCTCAAAAAGTTATAGAAATTAACTGATACTACTGATACCTGATACCAAATACGTTTTCAAAATGATTGATTGACAGCAACAGATATGCTGTTTACAAAGGAGGTTTCAATGATGGAGAAAAATTTCATCCATTCCATTATCAATGTCAGCACGGAATATTCCATGCGGGATTCTGTCATTCTTGTGCCTGAGTTGATTGAAAAAGCAAAGGCCATGGAGGCTCCGGCAGTGATCGTGACGGAAAGGAATACCCTGAGGTCTGCACCGGAAGTTCTGACACATTGCATGGAAGCCGGACTTCGCGGCAGTGTGGGATTGAGAATTGATCTTCAAGCCCGGGAGGGTCTGGGAGAAATAGCCCTGATTCCCAAGGATTTTGAAGGGTTCATTGCCGTCGGGAAACTGCTCTCGGATGCACCCGTCCATACCGGCACCGGGGAACCCTTCGTCACATTGACAGACCTGCAGACTCAATTCTGTATCGGAACCAATCTGCATGGTCATGTGATGCTTTCTACCTGCGGTATGAAAGGGTTGTTGGCTCAAACGGTATCGGAAGGTCAGGAATCTTCCGCAAAAAATATCCTTCAGAAACTGACGGATATCTTCGGAAAAGAAAATGTCTTTGTCGAAGTGCAGTATCACGGGGAAACTCAGGAACAGTCGGTTCTCCCCTGTCTGGTAAAACTTGCGGATGAACTGCATCTTCCGCTTCTTGCCGGCAATGACCCGTACTTTGTGGATAAGAGTGACGATAACAAGACAGTCTGGCAGTTGATGCATCTGGTACATCATGGAGAATGTCCGGAGTTTTCTGCAAGTATCGCTCAGCGCCGGCTCAAAACTCCGGATGAACTGAAAGCCGCTCTGAATGCTGTCCTGACGGGAGACCAGACGGAACGGGCAATATCAGGTATCGGACTATTTGCCTCTATGTGCGATGTACAGCCACCCTCTCAGCCCCATTATCCGAAATATCACACAGAGGAAAACGCATCTGCCGAAGCCCTGTTAAAGCAAAAGGTATATGCCCGGATAGCGGTATGCGCAGCGGAATGGAACGAGGTTTATGAGCGGAGGCTTCGGGAAGAACTGAATGTGATCGGAGATCTGGGGTTCTGTGACTATCTGCTGATCGTTGCGGATATTGTAGCGTTTGCCAGGTCGGAAGCGCACAGGACGTATCATGTGAATTGTCTGCCGGTCGGACCCGGACGGGGAAGCGCTGTGGGGTCACTGGTATGCTATTTATTGGGGATCACCGACATTGACCCCGTCGAACATGATCTGATGTTTGAGCGCTTTCTCAACCGTAACAGAACCTCCATGCCTGACATTGATCTCGATCTGGCCGCTTTTATCCGTGACAGGGTGGTGGATCATCTCATGGAAACATACGGGTCCCGCGCTGTATGCCGGATTACCTCCCCTGTCCGGCTCAAAGCTAAAGAATCACTTACTTATGCGGCACGTTATCTGGAATCTCCTGCGACCGGTGAGGAACTGGCAAGAGTCTGTAAAAGCGGTTCCTGTCTTGCCGACAATGATGAGGAACTGAAATCTTTCAATGAGAACCCGAAAGCCTGTCAGGTGATTCGTCTTGCCGGACTGATGGAAGGCAGGATCCGGACGTTGTCGAAACATCCCTGCGGTTTCGTGATCGGTGACAGCAACGAGATTTCCGATTATTTGCCCGTTATCCGGGATGATGACGGTTCGCTGACGGCTGAATGTGACAAGTCTTTTATTGAAACTTTCTATGGACTTCTGAAATTTGATCTGTTGTCTCTCAGAACTCTCGATCTGATCTCCAATGTTCTGTCAAGGATTGAAAAGAAAGAAAACGTATTCATTGATTTTTCCAATATTCCGATAGAATCTGATGTGTTTCTGAAAATCTTTGACCCCGGTCATACCGAGTTTATCTTTCAGTTCGGCTCGACAGAAATGAAAAAATGGCTCCGCACTGTCAGACCCTGTAATATCAGTCAACTGACTCTGTTGGTCGCTGCGGTTCGTCCCGGACCAGCACAGTTTCTTCCCGTCATCCATTCGGTTCTGCATAGCGGTCAACTCCCTGATTTTCCGTCCCCTGCGCTGAAACGTATCCTGAAGGAAACCTGCGGATGTATCATTTATCAGGAACAGCTGCTCCGGATTTTTACCGATGTGGCAGGTTTCTCCCCTCAGGATGCTGACCGTATCAGAGTGGCTGTCTGCAAGAAAAAACAGGACGTCATTGATTCCGTTCATGAACAATTTGTGGCCGGCTGTGTGGGAAACGGTATGTCTCAGGAGGAAGTGGAACATCTGTTTGAACAAATCGTCGCTTTTGGTTCTTATGCTTTCAATAAGAGCCATGCTGCGGCTTATGCCGTTCTTGCCTATCGCACGGGATGGCTGCTTGCCCGTTATCCCTCTTACTTTCTGGCAGCGGCTCTCCAGTATTCCAACCGGGATGATGTCACCGGTACCTTTTATCGGGAGTGCTGTCGGTATGAAACCGAAATTCTGCCCCCTGATATCAACCTCTCCGGTGTGAATGCCGACGCTGACAAAAATTCCGTTCGGCTGGGGTTTGCGTCGATCCGGGGCTGTGAGTCTGTGGGAAGACAAATCGTCAATGACAGACATAAACATCGTGCCGGTTATACCGATTTCCTGGATTTTCTCTGTCGGATTTGTCCCGGGGAAACGGCTTTGAAACATCTTGCCCTGTGCGGTGTGTTTGACAGTCTCGGTGTTGTAAGGGGTGCCGTTGCCGATCACTCCGGTGAAATCGTGAAACTAACCGGTTCGCTGGTCCGTTACGCTCAACAGTCCGATTCGGAAACGGATCCGGCTGAACTGACGATCCTTCGGAAACAAATGACCGATTGTCAGAATGAGATCCTGAATCTTGCCAAGGGACCCAACGGGATGACGCTTTCTATGATCGTCAAAGCGGAACAGAAACTGATGGGAATCCCGGTCAGTTTCGGAAAACTGGAGGATTTTGATACGAGCGGTAATGCCCGGAGAACGACTACCATCCATGGAATTCATGAAGGGCATCACAGAATTTGCGGCATGGTTTGGGAATGTGAAGACCGCAAGCGCAAAAAGGATAAGGAACCATTTCTCAGTATTTTGTTCGGGGATGGAACCGGCCTTATGAAATGTGTGCTCCCTACACATCGTTACGCTCAGTATCAATCTCTGATCAGTGAAGGGGAAGGCCTTTGCCTGGAGGGTGATTTCCAGATCAAAAACAATCAGCAGGTTTTCTGGATCAATGCCGTCTCTCCGCTGGAAAGGACAAATCTATCCTATTATCTTCCTTTTCAGAATTATTTCGAGTTCCTGACTGCCAGAAAAGAGATCGCACGTTATACAAACTATCCTTTGGCAAATCTGTATATCCGGATCGGTGACGGAGAATGGACGTTGTTCCCTGAAAAAGTTTCTCCCGAAATCGTCAAAAGTTTTCCTATGATTGAACCTGGGGGTAGCTTCGGAAGAAGCCGTTTGTCTTTCCGTCAATGTTAATCTGACACCGTCAGCCGAAAGCAATACACATTTTTGTATCATGGCTTCTATTAAAATGAAAGCCGCTGCAATCGCATTTCTTCAGGCAAAATCAACT
>CACYCN010000067.1 GCA_902772895.1 uncultured Ruminococcus sp. | reverse complement strand
TCCCTATCAGTTTGAAGTAACCTACAAGAAAGCATCCGTTGCCAACTATACCACCGCACAAGCCTACAACACCAATTCTGTTGTCACCTTCAAGCCCGGTGCCGCTACCGTTTATGACATCCATGTCAATGCAAAGGATGCCGAAGGTACCGTTGTCGGCAAGGACTTACAAATTGATGTCCGCAAGGTGCTGGCAAATCAGTCTACGATTTCTGAACAGGAAATCGTACTTGGCGAATCTGTTATCGTTTCCGCACAGTCCGAAGGCGGTATTGAACCGAGAGAGTATCAGGTTTCTTATCAAGCTGAGGGATCTGATGAGGAGACGATAGTTCAGGATTACAGCGCCAATGATCACATCACGGTTACCCCTGACAAAGCAGGTCATTTTACTGTGATTGTCCGTGTGAGAGACACAAGAAATGTTGTTGTCAGTAAAGAATTTGCCCTGACTGTCAACAAGCCCCTTGCCAATAATTCTGCCATTTCCGGAGACATGATTCTGTTAGGCGATCGTCTGACCATTACCGCAGATGCGGAAGGCGGACTGAATCCGATTCAGTATGAGATTGCCGTGAAAGAGCAGGAATCTCAGGATTACACCATACTCAGTGCCTATTCAGACGAAAAGACACTGACAATGGTATGTGATCGTGAGGGAAACTTTGTCATCCGAGTGAATGCAAAGGACAGCAGAGGTACTGTTGTCAGCAAGGAAATGTCCTTCAGGGTACACAATACCCTGACGAACCTGTCGGAGATTTCCGAGGAAGAGATCGTTCTGGGCGAATCTGCCGCTGTTACCGGTAAGGCAAGAGGCGGCAAAGCTCCCTATACCTATGCGATGTGTTACAAGCCCACTGATGCCGAAGAATATACCCTGTTCCGGGATTACAGCGAGCAGGCAGAAGCCGTATTCACACCTGCAACAGACGGTACTTATCACATCCTTGTTCTTGTCAGAGATGCTCTGGGTATTGTGGCAGACAAGGAGCTGACTGTCAAAGTCAATCAGAAGCTGACCAATCTTTCCACACTTTCCTCCAAGAAGATCATTGCGGGTAATACGATCACGGTCAATGCGGCAGCCAAAGGCGGTATCGGTTCTTATCAGTATAAAGTGAATATCAAAAAAACAAGTGAGTCCGTTTATTCGGTTGTTCAGGAATATTCCGATAACAATATCGTACCCGTCAAGCCCGCAGAAGCCGGAGAGTATCAAGTCCGTGTTGCCGTAAGGGATGAAAGAGGAATGGTGACGGTCAGAATCTTTACCGTCTATGTATATTCCTTATTGGAAAATAAAACAGAGATTTCGGCAGAAGAGATGATCCTGGGCGAAAAGATCACCGTCAGCGCCAATGCCGAAGGCGGTAAGGGACCGTATCAATATGAGGTTACCTATAAGAAATCCTCCTCCACGAAATATTCCACCGTTCAGTCTTATGACACGAACCAAATGATCATTGTCACTCCCACCTCGGCGGTATCCTATGATATCCATGTCAATGTCAGAGACGCTATGGGTCAGGTCATCGGAAAGGACTTTACCGTTACGGTGTATAAGCCGTTGGAGAACCATTCCGTATTATCTGCTTCAGAGATTACGAAAGGGGACACGGTTACCGTTACCGGAACGGTAAAGGGCGGAAAAGCACCGTATCAGTATCAGGTAAGCTATAAGAAAGCAAGCAGTGAAAAATATACGGTCCTTCAGCCATATGACAGCAATGATTCTGTCAAAGTCACCCCCGGGTCGGCGACCGCTTATCAGATTCGGATCGAAGCGAAGGATGCGCTCGGTCAGACGGCTGTCAAAGAGTTGACGGTAGAGGTTTATCCGTCTCCGGAAGTCAGCGTTGTTCTTTCAGAGAGCAGTATTCTTTCCGGCAGTTCGGTAACCGTTACCGCTTCCGCCGCCAAAGGAAAGGCGCCGTATCAATATGAATTCCTGTATAAAAAAGCGGCGTCCGAAAAATATGCCACCGCCCAGAAATACAGTGAAAGCAATACGGCAGTGATCGTTCCCGGCGGAACGGGTGTTTATGATATCCGTGTCAATGCCAGAGACGCTCTGGGCAAGATTGCAACCGGTCATCTGACGATAAATGTCTACAATAAATTGAAAAATACGTCAACCATTTCTTCCGACTGCGTTCTCAAAACAAAAAGTGTCACGGTCAATTGTGCTTCCACAGGAGGTGTCGGTCAGAAACAGTACAAGGTTTCCTATTATGATCCTTCCACGAAAAAATGGATCCGTGCCAAGGATTTCAGTACAGAGGCTGCCGTTACGCTTACCCCCATGACCAGCGGTGATTACATTATCCGTACATGGGTAAGGGATGAAAGCGGTAAGACGGTTTCTAAAGATCTTGCCCTGAATGTATACGGTCTTCTGAAAAACACCTCCACGGTTTCTTCCACGACAGCGAAATATGGAAGTACCATCACCGTATATTGTTCGGCAACGGGAGTAAAAGGGACGGCACTGTATGATATCAAATACTATAATTCACACACAAAGGCATGGCATACGGTCAATTCCTATGCGGCGATCAGTACTGCCGATATCAAAATAATCTATCCGGGCAAATATACGATCCGCATTACGTGTAAGGACGACAGAAATACCGCTTTTGCCAAAGATATCAAGGTCACGGTAACGGTAACGTCATGACCTTAACAGTCACTTCACAAGTGGATAAACGATCTGTCAAATGACTTTTTCCTTGCCTGTCTTTGGCGTTAGGATAAAATAGTCATTCGGCATGAAACAGAAAACGGACACCGGCTGGTTGTGTAACAGCAGGTGTCCGTTATTTGTGTATTATCGAGAAAAAAGGTTATGATTCTTCCACAGCGGCTTTTTGTGAATTGATTTCCTTGATAATTGTCATATCGAATTTAGGAACACGGTCATATGTATACAGACCGTTCTTTTCCTGCTCAATATCATACAGCTGTGTAAAACAATAGCCCATGATCTTACGATTTTTCAGAAGTGTCTGGGTCAGCGCCCGATAACGGGAAAGATATTCTTCCTCCGTTTGGGGACTCTCTCCATACCCCCAGCCTTTCTTATCATTTTCCATATCCCATTTGATACCGCCGTATTCGCTGGCATAAACCGGACCGCCCTGATAAGTCTGACGACCTTTATATTTTGCTTTTCTGGCGACCTGGCAATATACGATATCCTCTTCTTCCAGTTTTTTCAGATACTCTTCAAACTGTTCGGGATTCTGACAATAATCGTGAAAATCAAAAATATCAGTCATCACATGAAAATTACCGCTTGTATCAATACAGGGACGTGTGGTATCAACGGCTTTGGTGTACCGGTAGGTCATTTCGATAACCTCATCATTTTGTTTTTTTCCGTTCAGATCCCATGTTTCGTTAAACGGACACCAACCGATGATAGACGGATGATTAAAATCCCGGTCAACAGTTTCCATCCATTCCCGGAGCATTGTCGGAAGCGCATGCAGTTCCGTATGATCAAGTCCCCAATTGGCATATTCTCCCCAGACCAGATAGCCCATCCTGTCACAATGATACAGGAATCCGGGTTCAAAAACCTTTTGATGGAGCCGTGCTCCGTTAAAACCTGCATCAAGAGCGATCTGAATATCCCGGATCATATCTTTTTCTTCAGGAGCCGTATAAACACCGTCAGGATAGTAGCCCTGATCCAGAACGGTACGTAAAAAGACAGGTTTGCCGTTGAGCAGAAATCTGTTGCCGTCAAGCGCCACATTCCGGAGACCAAAATAACTCTGAACCGTATCTTCCCCGTAAGTCAATACCAGATCATAAAGCCGTCCGTTGCCGATTTCCCACAGATGCTTTTCTCTCAGCTGAATGGACAGATCTACATTTTGACCATTATTTTCCGCACATGCTGAGCCGACCTCTTTACCGTGATAATACGCCTTTGCTGTGAGTTGTCCGTTTCCTCTGACAATTGCCTGAAGATTCAAAATTCCGTTGGCAGAGTCCGGATAGTATTTGATCTTTTCAATATGTGTCTCCGGTACATATTCCAACCAGACCGTCTGCCAGATGCCGGTTGTACGGGTATAATAACAGCCGTATGACTGGAATTTGACGCTTTGTTTTCCTCTTGGCTGAAGACCGCTCCGGTCATGATCCAAAGCATGGATCACGATCGTGTTTGCTCCGTCCACTACATAATCCGTAATATCAAATGAGAAAGAAGTATAGCCGCCTTTATGCGACCCTACCGTTTCTCCATTGATATAGCAAGTCGTCAGATAATCGCATGCACCGATATGAAGAATGATCCGTTGATGATTCTTTTGGATATTGACACTCCGTCTGTACCATACGGAATTCAGAAAATCCGTAATGCCGATGCCGGACAGCTTACTCTCCGGACAAAACGGTACTGTGATGGAACGGCTGAATTTTTTGGCATTATATAGTTTTCTGTCTGCGCCGCTGGCGCTTCTGTCAATTTCAAATTCCCATATGCCGTTCAGGTTTTCCCAACTGCTTCTTTGAAACTGACGATTGGGATGTTCCGGTCTTGGCTGATTCATATCGTTTGTTCCTTTCGTTCATGATGATTCTGTTTCCTGTCAGACATAGAGATAATCATTCAATACAGGCTGCAGACCCTCTTCCGACATATCCTGATACATTTTATCAAAACTTCTGTCGTCACTGATCTCAAACTGTTCGTCACCTTCCGCATTGTCAGATTCCTTTCCGGTATATTTACTTTCATGATCGCCGATTCCGGTAGAAACACCTGCCGATATCTTCGTAGCGGCAAGTTTGACGATCCCGTTCCGGAAGGATTCGCTTTCTCTGGAAGAAACCGTGATGCCGACAAAGGGCAGGAAGATACGATAAGCACAAAGTACCTGACAAAGCTGTGTCTCGTGTACATCAAGAGGGTTGATCTTATCATTATTAATGATCGGACGCAGTCTGGGACAGGACAGGGACATTTCCGCATGAGGGTATTTTCGCTGGAGATAGTAAACATGAAGGGCGCTGGCAAGGGCATCTTTCCGGAAATCCGAAAGACCCAGCAGGGCAGAAAAAGCTACCCCTCGCATCCCGCCTCTTAAGGCTCGTTCCTGGGCATCAAAGCGATAGGGCCAGACACGTTTATGTCCCAGCAGATGAAGTGTTTCATATTTATCGGTATCATATGTCTCCTGAAAGACGGTGACATAATCCGCACCGCATTCATGAAGATAACGATATTCTTCGGTGTTGACAGGATAGATTTCCAGTCCTACCATACGAAAATAGTTTCTTGCCAGTTTGCAGGCTTCTCCGATATATTCAATATTACTTTTGCTTCTGCTTTCACCTGTCAGAATGAGGATCTCTTCCATGCCCGAATCGGCGATCACTTTCATTTCCTTATCGATCTGTTCCCTGTTAAGTTTCATTCGCCGGATATCGTTATAGCAGTTAAAGCCGCAGTAGACACAGTAGTTTTCACAGTAATTGGCAATATAAAGCGGTGTGAACAGATATACGGTATTGCCGAAGTGTTTGCCGGTTTCGATTCTTGCTCTTTGCGCCATGCGTTCCAGAAAAGGTTCCGCCGCAGGGGAAAGTAATGCTTTGAAATCTTCGATACTACAGGTTTCATGTTCCAGTGCTGCTAGTACATCACGGGCCGTATAACGGGATGCGTCATATTCCCGGAAGTGTGACATGACTTTTTCGCAGATATCCGACTCGATCCGTTCCATTCCCTCCATATATTCCATGTGATCGGTCCGGGATGACGGATCATTTTCAAGACGGTGCTTTTTTTCAAGGGCGGCAGCGGAAAGTTTATCACTGTCAATCAAAAAACGGTTTTCCATCTGGCGACACCTCAGTTTCTCAGAAATCCGGTCAGCGGATCAGACGCCGAAGCCCCTCTTGTCAATACCCGTCCCGGTTTTGCCAGATAGGCATTTCGACCTGCTTCAATGGCAGCCTTGAACGCAGCAGCCATCAGCGGCAGATTACCGGCTGTTGCCAATGCGGTATTCGCCATGATAGCCGCCGCACCCATTTCCATTGCTTCACAAGCCTGCGAAGGTCTGCCGATACCGGCGTCTACAATCACAGGCAGTTCTATCTCATCGATCAGAATCTGAATAAACTCTTTTGTCGCCAATCCCTTATTGGAGCCGATGGGAGATGCAAGCGGCATGACGGCACTGGCACCTGCCTCTACAAGCGCTCTTGCCGCATACAGATCCGGATACATATAGGGTAATACGACAAAGCCTTCTTTGGCAAGAATCTCCGTTGCCCGGACAGTTTCGTTATTATCGGGAAGAAGATATTTACTGTCTCGCATGATCTCTACCTTGACAAAATCACCGCAGCCGAGTTCCCTTGCTAATCTTGCGATCCGGACCGCTTCTTCCGCATTTCTGGCACCCGATGTATTCGGAAGCAGCGTCACATCCTTCGGAATATAGTCAAGGATATTTTCGTGTTCTTTGGTATTGGCGCGTCGGACGGCTAATGTGATGATCTCCGCTCCTGCATCACGGACAGCGGCTTCGATCAGTGACAGCGAATATTTGCCCGAACCTAAAATAAATCGGGAGGAAAATTCCTTTCCTCCAAGAACCAGTTTATCAGTATTCATTGAAATCACTCTTTTCATTTTATCTTGTTATTAATGGATTGCTCCCGGTAAGCGCATTTGATAAGCCACTCCCGGTAGCCCCCTGTCAGGTCAGCTACCTGATAATCGTTATCCGATAATAATTCGGCAATTTCTGCGCTGTAGTCTCCCTTTTGACAGAACAGTACAATTCGTTTCTCCTTTGGCAGTGCATATAGCTTTTCGATGTCGTCCATCGGAATATTGACAGCTCCTGCCAGCGTACCAAACGAAAATACCGTCTTGTCACGCAGGTCAACCAAGATATCATTGTCCTGTTTTTGATAGCTGCTGATGGGTATTTTCTGTATCATATCGTTTCACCGCCTGTCTGACAGGATATCACCTGATAATCACTGCGTTGATCGGAAAGGGAACGGATCCTGGGATTCTTACCGCAGACAGCGCATTCTCTATCAGCGTGGGGAACAGAATGTACCCGCATATTCATTGTCAGTCCGTTGAATGTCAGGATCTTCCCGCAAAGCAATTCACCGGCTCCCGTCAGATACTTCACGGCTTCCAGTGCCTGAATACTTCCCAGTACCCCTACAGCCGCTCCCAATACCCCGACCTCTTTACAGGTGGCGGCATCATGCGGTACGTCTCCCATCAGACACCGCAGACAAGGTCCTTCTTGTGGAACATATGTCATGGCCTGCCCTTCAAAACGTACTGCTCCGGCATGAGCATACGGCTTCTGAGCCAGCACACAGGCATCGTTGATCAGAAATTTGGTTTCAAACCGGTCGGTACAATCCAGAATGAAATCGTATTCCGTGATGATCGAGGTAATGTTTTCGGAAGTAACCGGATCATCATATCGTTTGATGGTGATATCAGGATTAAGCGCTTTTGCGGCTTTTTCTGCAGAGAGTGTTTTAGGCATACCGATAGCTGCGGTAGTATGAATGATCTGTCTTTGCAGATTAGAACAGTCTACTGTGTCGGCATCGGCAATTCCGAGTGTTCCGACCCCTGCCGCTGTCAGATATAATATCGCCGGTGAACCAAGACCTCCTGCGCCAATAACCAGTACCTTTGAGGAAAGCAGCTTTTTCTGACCGCTGATACCGATTTCTTTCAGTGCAAAATGCCGTACATAGCGTTTTGCCTGCTGTTGGTTCAGTACCATTTCAGCCCCCTCCTACAAATCCTACAATCTCTACCTGATCTCCGTCCTGAAAAACCGTTGTTTCATACTGTGATTTCGGAATGATCGCTCCGTTGATCTCTACTGCAATACGGTTTCTGGTGTAATTCGTTTGTGAAAGATATTCTTCCACGGTTTTTCCTGCCATATCGACAGTTTCTCCATTGATTGTGACCATAGCTGTTTCCTCCTGTCAAAAAAAGGAAGTCCCGGATTCGGAACTCCCTTGTGCGTGTCAACTATTTCCCTACGTTGGCATTATCCAAATCAGGTTACGGGTCGAAGGGCACACCTTCCTCTCAGCCTTTCT
>CACYCN010000066.1 GCA_902772895.1 uncultured Ruminococcus sp. | reverse complement strand
TGTTCCGCCGAAATGAAAAAACGGGTAGATCGTGTCCGTAAATTGCAGCAGGAACGCTTCCGGGGAACAAATATTTCCTGTAATGCCAGAATCTTACCGTCGTTTTTCCCACAATTCTGTCCCCTGGATGATGAAGCCAAATCCAGAATCAAAAAGATCTTTGATGTCATGGGATATTCTGCCCGTTCTTATAGCCGTGTGATTACCATTTCCCGGACCATCGCCGATATGGACGACTCTGAAGTCATTCGTTCCAGACATATTATGGAAGCGGTACAGTATCGTAATCTTGACAGGAAATACTGGCTGCGCTGATCGGAAACAATTATCCGTTTCCGGTCATTTCCTGTCCTTTTAGCTGTACTGACGGCTTTCTGGGAGGAATCCTATGACAAATCGGAGGTTTTGTCGGGCTTTTCCTTGGACAATCCGGCTGTTTTGTCTAACGGAAAGTGTTGATTTTTTCATTGGGTTGGATTACAATGATAACAGGAAAAGTTTTTTCCGTTCCGGATCTGATGAATCACAATTTTGATAAGGAGGTTATCTGATATGAAACATCCCATCCGTAAATTGATCGCTGTCGTATTGGCATGCGCTGCTGTCGGACTTTGCGCAGTTCCTGCACTTCCTGCTTCTGCTGCGGCTGCGTCTGCGCCTGAAGCCGTATCATCCATTGAAAGAGATGCCGAAACAACTTTCAATCTGCCTCTGGACGGCAGTGACGCTACTCTGATTCTGGGTAGAAAATATGTGTTCCCTACATTGGATTCTTTTTTATTTGCCGGAATCAATTATCAGCTGACAACGACAAATAACAGCGTGATCGTGATTAAAGACAATGAGATCAAAGCTGTCGGCGTCGGTACCTGTACACTGACCATCAAGCTGACAGATGATATCGTGTTCAAAAAGACGATCACTGTTCAGATGCCAGAAGTTACCATCAAATTTGATAAGTCAAAACTTACCATCGGTAATGGCGAAGTCACAAAACTGTGTGCGGTCCTTTCTCAGTATGGACAAAGTATTCAGTGGAGTTCCAGCAATAAATCCATCGTTTCCGTTGACGGCAGCGGCAAGGTTACTGCCAAACGTCAGGGAACCGCTACCATTACCGCTACTCTTAAAAACGGGAAAAAGGCTTCCTGTCAGATTACCGTTAAACCTTCTCCCACTTCGGTGACTTTCAATAAGAAATCCGTCGAGTTAGGTAAGGGTGAAGCTTCTAAACTGGGTATTAAACTCAGCGCCGGTTCCGCTTCTTATAAAACAACGTTTATCTCTGACAATCCCAAGGTCGTTACGGTCAATACCGAAACGGGAGAAGTAGTTGCCAAGACTACCGGTACTGCTAAACTTACCGTTATCACTTATAATAATAAGAAAGCTACCTGTACCATTACGGTCAAGAAAGCTCCTACAACGGTTAAGTTTGACAAAACCAGTCTGACCATCAATGACGGCGATACGACCCGTCTTAAAGCAATCTTCCCTGACGGCTCTACCTCCGGCTCTCTGACTTACTATTCCAGCAATGACAGAATTGTCAAGATCAACAGTTCCGGTCTTGTCAGCGCTATCCAAAAGGGTACCGCCTATGTCTCCGTCAGAACTTATAACGGTAAAGTGGCTATCTGTAAAGTTACCGTCAAATAATCCCAGACTCTGCTCTTGCAGGGACTCTGCCCCTGGACCCCGCTGGGGGCATGAGCCCCCAGACCCGCGTGTTCGCGACTCGCTCGCTACGCTTCGCTTACTTCTTCGGGTATCCTCTCCTTCTGTGTCCGCGGCTCTCACAACACGGATCCCAAAGATACCCGGAACCAAAACTTTAATCTGACCGAAATGTTTATCAAAATAGCTTATCAAAACAGCTTATAAAAAACAGGCGCATGAACTACCCGGAATGTAGTCATGTGCCTGTTGCTGTTTTGTAGCCGGAAAGCAGCCCTTCCGGGCTGCGGCGGCGGATGGAAAGATATTTCTAATGGTTTTGCGCCGTGATACGCGGACAATGAAGTGGTGTTCAGAAAATCAGAGTGAGCGTATGCGAACGATAGCGCGAATCGGGTGCGCAGGCTCTGCGCCGTCACGTACTGACGTTACCGTAGAAGGTAATGGTTTTGCCGGGGTCAGGGGCGAAGTCTTTGAGGATCAGTTTGGTATTGCGGCTCAGCATATCGGAACTGGGCGCCAGACTTACGATTTCGGCAAAGGGATACCACTTGGTTTTGCCGTCATAGTCCATCTGATAGAGGATGTTGTCTTCGATCTTGAAACGATAACGCTGTTCTTCACGGGTCTCACTGCTTTCGGAAGTGCCGTCTCCACATTCGGAACATTTTTCATAAAAGACCATGACGCCGTTTTCCGTGAAATCAAGATAGTAATGCAAAGTGTCTTTCTTACATTTACTGCAGATCAGATCTTCACTTACCCATGTGGAAGGTGTGTCATCTTTGGACTTGCTGATCAGAGAGAAAAGCATCTGATTTTCTTCAATCTTCTGAACTGCCGGTTCATAGTCCGGAATACTCTGATAAAGTGTCAGCGCCTTTCCATAGTGCATCCGGTTCCAGTAACGGTTCGCAATCAGATAGGTACATTCTTCTGCTTTTTCTGCGGAATCTTTATAATTCCGTTCTTTCAGGAACTTGAATTTTTCCAGCGCAACATCGTATTTCATGTTTTTGAGATACGAATTGGCTTCCCGATACAGTCCGGAAAGACATTGTTCGGCTTTCTTATCGGCATCATTATAGGTTCCTGCTTTCAGAAACAGATCGACCGCAAGATCATAATCGCCCGCATCCATTTTTTCACTGGCGGCAAGATACATCATTTTCAGGTATTGCTGAGAAGCGTCGGAATAGTTTTCCAGAAGCTGATATTGTTCCGCCGCTTTGAGATATTCTTTCTCGGCTTCGTAATCGGCGGCTTTGGCATAGATCGCTTTTTTACGGTTCTCCTCACTGTCCATGAATCCGTTCAGACTCTCGAAAGTGTGGATGGCATCATCATAGCGCTTTTCACTCATTGCGGTCAGGGCGGAAGAATAATTGATATAGGGAATCAGGAATCCGAAAACACCGTAGCCGATACCGCCGATGGCAAGCAATACCAGAAGAGTAATGACGACTTTTTTGGTTTTATATTTTTTTTCCTGTTTCAGAAGCTGATTTTTATAAGCAATACTGCGTTTTTCAAATTCCGCGCGTTCACTGTCCTTATTTTCCAGTGACTGGGCATGGGACTGAATTTCTCTTTTCACTCTGGCGGCTTCGGCATCATGATATTCCTTCTGATTTTCGAGTACCTGAATGGAGGTGTTCTTTTTCAGCCAGTCACGTCCTACTTTACACTGGGAACAGGTGATTTCATCCCCCCAGTTAAAGGCGCCGCAGGCGCACAGCCAATGATCCTCTTCAAATACCGGTTCGGAAGTCAGCATGGTACCGTCGATACCGCTTCTGGCACAAAGTTCCAGGAATAAGCGGTTATAATCGCCCAGGGAATTGTACAGACTTTTCTGTTCAAGAATACGGTCAAACCGACCGTGATGTTCATTTTCCCAGATTTGATGATAGATATTGGTGACATTCCTGATGAAGTATTCCACACTTCTTGTTTCCGGATTGGGAACAGGGATCTTCCGGTTATAACCGAAATCCATATTTCTTTCAACGTCCAGTCCCCGATAACTGATATCGCTGATAATATCGATCTGTTGACGGGACTCGTTATAACAAATCACGTCAAAGGTGATGGAACGCATATTATCCGGCTGCACATTCATGAATTTTGCGGAAGTAAATAATTCTCCTTTTTTGGTATCCAGAACCAGTCTTGTGGCACAGACGACGACCGGAGATCCCGGGAACCACATACTGTCATTAATTTCCTCAATCGGTTTCAGATCCGCTTCTGCCATAATGACACCTCAGTTTCTTTTAACGAATATTTCAAAAAATCCATCGATATCTTCCTGTTTTTATTCAATCAGACTAATCTGATACCATCTTAATACAAATATTGAAAAGTGTCAAGGGAAATCAGTTTTCTCCGGCTTTTTCCCGGAGGAAACCCTTTGTTCAAGTGAAAAAAGGGTTATCCCCGAACCCCCTTCCTGAAAAAGCTGATTTTGCATTTTCTTTTTCACCAATCAGTTGCTTCTTTTGCGGAAATATGTTACGGCAACGGCTTATTTTTGGAAAATTGATTTTCCTGTCACCGGTCAACAGAAATCAATTTTGTCCGGTGTGTTTTTGGGAGACCCCTTTCGGAAAAACCGCAGGGATGAATTGACACAAAAAAATGACCCTCTGTGATTGAGAGGGTCAAGGAATACGATAGACAGGAACGGACGGGGTCAGATAATCCCCAGCCCTTCCAATAATATTTTGGTACCGATGAGAATCAGGATAATACCGCCTGCCAATTGCGCTTTTTTCTGATATCTGGTTCCGAAGATACTGCCGAGTTTCATGCCGACGGCGGAAAACAGAAATGTCGTGACACCGATAATTCCCACCGCTAACGGTAAATTGACTTTCAGAAAGGCAAATGTTACACCGACTGCCAGGGCATCAATACTGGTAGCAATTGCCAATAAGAGCATGGTTCTGACGCTCATGGAATCATCCTGTTTTTCCTCTTTGGAAAAGATTTCCCGGATCATATTCAGACCGATCAGGGCAAGCAGACCGAATGCGATCCAGTGATCAAATTCATCAATGAATCCGGCAAATAATCCTGCCAGAAAATATCCGATTACCGGCATCAGCGCCTGGAATCCGCCGAACCAGATACCGGCTTTGACCGAATGAGAGAGCCGTATCTTTCCGAGTGACAATCCCTTACAGACGGATACCGCAAAGGCATCCATGGATAATCCGATTGCCAGAATGATCATTTCATAAACTTCCATTGTATTCTTCAACACTTTTCATCATTATCTTATCTATCAGTACCGATGTCTGACCGGTTCATTATACCATAGCTTCGGTTCTCAAACAAGCTTTTTTTCAAGCCGTCATGCAGTATCGTCATTCTGAACGAATGATGGTAGTATGACGGTCGTGTTTTGATGGAACTTTTGAGAGATCCGGAAAGATCGGGAGATGATCGGAACGGTCATTCCATGTGTCATTGATAAAAAATGATAATGTTCACAAAAAATCTTGTGTTTTCGGAACAGTTATGATATGATAGACATGACAGAGATCGATAAGGTATGGTGAAAGACACGGTACTTTATATTTTCAGGAGGAATATCATGTCTGATCAGGTAACAAAACCGCTGCCGCATACGCATCATAAAAACGCCGGAATTCTGGCGGCAAATATTCCGGATATTGATACGATCCGCACAGTAGCGGAAGCGATGAAACAACTTGGTGATCCCAGCAGATTACGCATTTTCTGGTTTTTATGTCATTGTGAAGAATGTGTGATCAATATAGCCTCCGCAACGGATATGTCCAGTCCGGCGGTGTCGCATCATCTGGGACTGCTGAAAAGGGCAGGACTGATTGTTTCACAGCGTAACGGGAAAGAAATGTATTATCGGGCGGCAGATACCGAGATCGTGGAGAAACTTCATCATACGATTGAGGAAGTGGCGCGCATTTCCTGTCCGCATACCCATGAACCACATCATCATGACCATGACCACGATCATGACCATGAATGAGTCACGATTCTGGAGGTATTTCCGATAAGCGGAAAAAACAGCGGATTCAATATATCGGAATAAATTACAGATAAATATCGGAAAAAACAGTACCCCGTATCTCACTGGCAGATACGGGGTATTCTGATGGACAAAAACGATCTTTTCAACAGAAGCGCAAGACGACGGGTGCAGGGACTGCGTCCCTGCCGGGGATTCCAAAGGGCAAGGAACCCTTTGGTGAGGTTTGGGGCAAAGCACCGATATTAAGGGGTCAGGAGCGTAGAGATAATGGTGTTAGAGACGAGGAAGCCTTTGGGAGTGAGACGGATTCCGTGGGAGTCGGAAGAAAGATAGCCGGCTTTCTGAAAGGGGATGGCGCGCTGATAGTATCGGCGGGGAATGGGATAGCCGAAACGACGGAAAAAACGTTCTTCGGTTACGCCTTCCCGGAGACGCAGTGCCAGGAGAAGATATTCTTCTTCGTCACCGCCCGTGCCGTCGGAAATTCTGATGTCCCGGCGATAGGACTCCATGGAACGGTCATAGAAAAACCGCTGTCCGTTCAGAAAGGAATGCGCGGAGGGCCCGTAACCCAGATATTCTTCGTCATGCCAGTAATGAAGATTGTGCCGCCCTTCAAAACCGGGACGGGCAAAATTCGAAATCTCATACTGCTGATAGCCGAGACGCTGCAGCGTTTCAACCGTCAACAGATAGCGTTCCGCCTGTTCGTCGTCATCACAGAGTAAAAGACGATCCTTCATCCGGTCAAAGGGAGTACCCGGTTCAATTTTCAATAAATAGGCTGAAATATGCGTCACTTCCTGTAAAGCGCAGAAGTGAATGGAATGCAGTAAACTTTCTCTGGTCTGTCGGGGGACGGCGATCATCAGATCAAGAGAAAGATTTTCAAAACCGGCTTGTCTGGCGCGGGTAATGCAGAATTCCGCATCACTGACGGAATGAAGCCTGCCGAGTGCCTGCAGTTCATTGTCGTTTGCCGACTGCAGACCGATGGAAATACGGTTGAAACCTTCCTGTCTGAGACGGTCAAAATCCAGATCACGCTTTTCGGGATTGACTTCAAGGGTGATTTCGGCATCGGATAGTCCGAAACTTTCTTTTGCCTGACGGAGGATCCGGCAAAGTCGTTCCGCTCCCAATAAACTCGGCGTCCCTCCGCCGAAATAAAGCGTATCCGCCTGACAGGAAAGACGTTCCCCGTCTTCTTTCAGCCGCTGACAAAGCAGTTCCGTATAGTCGTCCAGGATCCTGTCATCACCGGCAGAAGCGGAATGACTGACGGAATAGAAATCACAGTAAGGACATTTCCGTTTACAAAACGGAATGTGAATATATACACCGATGGTTTTCATCCTGTCACCCGTTACTTTTTGCTGTTCTTACGCAGGATGATCATAATTTCAGTGAACAGTGACAGCAGTGATGCGGCGATCAGTCCCATATCGATAATCATAAACGTATGGAAGGAATCCCCCAGGGAATCATAGGTCATGACATCGTTCATCGTAATAAATCCGATGAAGCTGTTCGGGTCACTCTTGCCCAGAGAATTGATCTCACTGTCGATCATGAACGTAAAGATGACAAAGGCGATCAGAAGCAGAATGAGTGTGCCGGTGATAAAGGGTTTTTTCGGTCGGTTGATAATACAGACCGCAATCACAGACAGCAGGATCGCTGCGCTGATAATAATGACAATCGGATTGATCATGGCTAAACCTCCGATATTCGTATGATGATCCTATTGTTCCGGAAATGCGCCGGAAGCAATGAAACGCTTTGCGGTTATAATTCCGGCATTTCTTTCAGAGTCGGAAGAAGCAGGGCGGTTTTCAGAACGGCAGTCTGGGTTTTGGCATCCGGCAGTTCTCCGTTCAGAACCATTTCGACTGCTTTTTGCAGAGGAATTCTCTCTACGTCCAGAAATTCGTCCTCATCCAGACACTGTGATTCAAACCGGTCGATCCGGCACAGATATAAATGGATGATCTCGCCGCAGTAGCCGGGACTGGGATAGAGTTTTCCGAGCGTCATATACTGTTTGCCGATGGCTCCGGTTTCTTCCAGTAATTCACGTTTTCCGTTTTCCAGGGGATTCTGCCCTTTTTCAAGTTTTCCGGCAGGCAGTTCCAGCAGTACCTCACGATAGGGATAACGGAATTGTCTGACAAACAGCAGTTCATCGTTTTCCGTCAGAGCCGCCACGCATACGCCGCCCGGATGAGCGACAACTTCACGCATGGCTTTGTCACCGTTTTCCAGTTCCACTTCATCATGCATGACGTGAATGACTTTTCCCTGAAAGATCTCCTTTGATCCGATGGTCTTTTCAAAGTGCTTCATATGATTCCTCTTTTCTTTTATGCTGATAATCTTCATTATAACGCATTTTTCCGGCGTTGTAAAGCACACAAAGATGTGTGAAAAACAATATCAGGGAAGAAGAACGGGTGCCGTCAGATAACCTGTGATGGTGAAGTATCTGGTAGACATGGAACTCAGAT
>CACYCN010000065.1 GCA_902772895.1 uncultured Ruminococcus sp. | reverse complement strand
TCCGGAGAAACTGGAAGAAAAACCGCTGATCCGGCTGGTACTGTCGGCTTTTGATGTGGTGCATAGTTCTTTCCGGACGGAGGATATTTTTACATTCCTGAAAACAGGTCTGTCACCTCTTTCGGAAGAAGAAACCGACTTATTGGAAAACTATGTCTATCTGTGGGATATCCGGGGAAAACGTTGGAAATCACCGTTTACGATGAATCCGGAGGGCAATGTCGAAAAGCTTGATGAAACGGCACTGGCACGTCTGGAAGAACTGCGGCAGCGTCTGATGAAGCCGCTGCAGATGTTTTCGGATGAACTCGGCCATGCCCGGAACGGTGCCGATCTCTCAAAGGCGGTTTATCTGCTGCTGTCACGCTGCGGCGCCGCAGACCGGATGAAACAATATGTCCATTCGATTGACGAAGGCACTTATCTGAAAGCCAAGGAAACAGAGGCGAGAATCTGGGATCTGCTGATGAATCTGCTGGATAAAATGTACACGATTCTCCGGAATACGTCACTGGACAGCCGGCGCTATCTGGAACTGTTCCGGCTGATGATCCGTAAGAACCAGATTTCCGATATTCCTCAGACACTGGATCAGGTCATGATCGGTACCGCAGGAAATTTCAAAAGTCAGGGACAGCGTGCCGTATTCGTATTGGGGGCAATGGAAGGTGTTTTTCCGGCGATTCCTGCGGCAAAGGGACTGTTCAGTGACAGTGAACGGATGCTGCTGATTGACAGGGAACTGCCGCTGTACGATACGGTATACGGCATGTCGCTGAAAGAGAAATACTTTGTTTATGATGCCCTGACGCTGCCGTCAGAGCGGCTGTATATCAGTCGCTATTTATCTGATGCCAAGGGCAGCCGCTGTGAACCTTCCATTATCTGGAAAGAGGTCGGCGCTATTTTAGGAAATGCCGTGATCCGTCATCATGACGATCTGACCGATCGGGAACGGTATTTTACAGAAGAACAGGTCTTTGAAGAATGTGCCGCAAGATGGCATGAAAACAGCGCCGCATCGGCGGCTATGAAGACCTATTTCAGCGGACAGCCGGCTTTTGCCGGACGGTGCGATGCCATTCAGCGGGCAGTGACGGATGAACCCTATCGTATTACTTCGGACGGAAATGTCAGAAAACTGTTCGGAGATAAACTGTCCCTGTCCGCTTCCCAGACGGAAATATATCATCTGTGTCCTTTCCGGTATTTCTGTCAGTACGGACTCAGAGCATATCCCAGAAAGCGGGCATCGATGGATGCCGGAATGTACGGCAGCGCCGTTCACTTTATTCTGGAACGGCTGCTGCGTCAGGAAGATATCACATTCCTGAAAGAAGCCGGTCATGAGGAACTGAAAGAACTGATCCATCGTTATCTGCTGGACTATCTGCAGGAAATCGGCGGAGCGGGAGAACGTACCCAACGGTTTATGGCTCAGCTGCATACGATTGAAAAGAATCTGTCGCTGCTGCTGACAAGACTGATCGATGAATTCCGGGTCAGTCAGTTTATTCCGGCAGATTATGAGCTTTCTATCGGCGAGGGCAGCGAAATTCCCTCCTATGAACTGGAACTGCCTGACGGAGAGCGTGTTTCGGTGATCGGTAAGGTAGACCGTGTGGATACCTATGTGCATAACGGACAGAAATATCTGAGGATCATCGACTATAAAACCGGCAATAAAAAATTCCGGTTATCGGATGTCCTGTACGGACTGAACCTGCAGATGCTGCTGTATCTGTCGGTGCTGCATCAAAAGGGTGAGGCGTATTACTCGGACGATCAGCCGTATCCTCTGATGCCGGCAGGAATTCTCTATATGCCGTCAACGCCGGCGGCTCAGACAGCCGGTTTTCATTCCGACAATAACCTGCGCAAAGCCGTTCAGGAACAGCAGTCCAATTTTAAAATGAACGGTTTGCTGCTTTACGATAAAGAGATCCTGTCGGCAATGGAGGAAGGGGTAAAGGGAATTTATATTCCCGCCCGACTCAATTCCAAGGGTGATCTGGAAAAACGCTATTCCAGTGTGATCTCGCTGGAAGAGTACGGAAAAGTCTTTTCGTATATCGATCATAAGCTGATCCGAATGGCACAGTCGCTGAAAGAAGGAAAGGTGGAACGCAATCCCCTCAAGGGAATGACCGATGCGTGTCAGTATTGTGATTATCAGAGTGTCTGTGGATTTGAGAAGGGGAAAAGCTGTCATTCGGCGTATTCCGTCAGTATGGATGATGCGATGACGATCATGAGCAGAGAGGAGGAAAGCGGTGATGAGTGAGATGACATTTACCCCTGCCCAGCAGGATGCCATTCAGGCGATGGGAGGGTCCATCATTGTTTCCGCCGCCGCCGGTTCCGGTAAGACCAGAGTATTGGTGCAGCGGGTGATCCGATTGCTGACGGACCCGGAAGCGCCGGTGGATGCCGATAAACTGCTGATTGTGACGTTTACCCGTGCGGCGGCGGATGAGATGCGTTCCCGGATTGCGGCGGCAATTGATGATCTGTTGGTGGAGAATCCTGACCAGCCGGCTTTGCGCCGTCAGCAGCTGCTGCTTGCCAATGCGGATATCTGTACGATCCATAGCTTCTGCAGCAAGATGCTGCGGGAAAATTTCTATGCACTGGATATCAATCAGGATTTCCGGATCGCTTCGGAAGGGGAGAGTAATCTGCTGCGTCAGCGGATCCTGTCCGATCTGATCGAGGAACGCTATGCCTCCGGTGACAGTACGTTCCGTCTGATGAGTGAAATTCTTTCCGGCGCCCGCAGTGACAGGGAACTGGAAAAAACCATTCTGGCGGTTTACGATCATTGCAGTGCCCATCCGTTTCCGTCATTGTGGCTGGATAAGGTGTCGGAATACTATCGGCCGGATATTCCGATTGCACAGACCATTTTTGCCGGCAGCGCATTCCGGACACTGGGAACTTCCCTGGACTATCTGCAGGAATTTGTGCGGAAGGCGGAAGAAGTGATTGATCAGAATCCTGCCTTTACGACCTCTGCCAAAACCTGCGGACGGAATAAACTGGATTATCTGACACGCTTTCTGGAGCGGCTGACAGAGGCGGCAGCCGCCGGATCATGGACGGAAATTTCCGATTGTATCACGTCCTTTGAAAAGTATTCCTACCGCAAACCTACTGCCAAAAAAGATCCTCCTACGGACGAAGAATGCCGTATCGTAAAGGATCATTTTGACCGGTTTGATCAGATGGTGGAAAAACAGCTGATGCCCTTGTTCGGTATTACCGAGGAGATCTATCAGAGAGATACACAGCAGCTTTATCCGGTCGTGACCTGCTTGTGCGATGTACTGAAGGAGTTTGACAAGCGGTTTCTCGATGCCAAGAAAGAACGTGGTATACTTGATTTTTCCGATCTGGAACATCTGTTTCTGAATCTGCTGACAGAACAGCGGGAGGGAAGAATCCTTCCTTCTCCATTTGCCGAAATGCTGTCGGCACAGTATGAACATATCATGGTTGACGAATATCAGGATACCAATGAAACCCAGGAAAGTATTTTCTGTTTCTTATCCCGACAGGAAAATAATCTCTTTGTGGTAGGCGATATCAAACAGAGTATTTACCGTTTCCGTGAGGCGATGCCGGAAATCTTCAAGAACAGGCGGCAGCATTCGGAACTGTATCGGCGGGATCATCCGTCTTTTCCGGCAAAGATTATTCTTGACAGGAACTTCCGCAGCAGTGAGGGCGTGATTGACAGTATCAATTACGTGTTCCGCAGTATTATGTCCGAGCAGGTCGGCGAGATCACCTATAACGAAGAGGAACAGCTGGTTGTGGGAGCGGACTATCCCGACAGTGATGAGGCGGAAACGGAAATTCATCTGCTGACGGAGAAAGAAGCGGAAAGAACCGAAGGTTCTTCCGATGCCGATGACAGCGATCTTATGGAACAGAGCCGTCATGAAAAGGAAGCTGCCTATATCGCTTCCCAGATCCGTAATATGGTGTCAGAGAAGCGTCCGGTGACGGAGAAAGGCCGTACAAGACCGGTCCGATTCAGCGATATTGCTATTCTGATGCGTTTTATTTCTTCTAACGGACAGGTGTATGTGGATGCCCTGAATCAACTGGGAATTCCTGCCTATATTGATAAACCCTATAGTTTATTTGATTGCTATGAAGTCAATGTAGCCGTGTCATTTTTGAAAATGATCGATAATCCGCTGCAGGATATTCCGGTTCTGGCATTACTGCTGTGTCCGGTATACGGCTTTACGGCGGATGAACTGGCGGAACTGAAAAGCGGCTATCAGGGGAAATTCCTGTTTCAGAAACTGTCCGCCTGTGCCAGGGACAAGGATTCCCCTGACAGTAGTCTGAAAGAGAAATGTCAGGCGCTTTTCAGACTGTTTACGGAACTGCGTACCCTGTCGGTGACGGTCGGTACGGAACGTCTGCTGTCGGAATTCTTTGAGAGAACAGGTTTTATTGCCGTATTCAGTGCGATGGAAAACGGCGGTATCAGAGTGAAGAACCTGCGGAAACTGCTGAGTTATGTGCGTGATTTTGAGAGCGGCGGCAGAACAGAGGTCGCTGAATTTGTGCGTCACCTGCTGTTTCTCGAAGAAAACGGGAAGGAAATCAGTGTTGCCGACACGGCGCCGGCGGATGCGGTCCGGGTTATGAGTATCCATCATTCCAAGGGACTGGAATTTCCGGTTTGTTTCTTAGCCGATCTGTCATCCCTGGGCAACCGGATCAAAGATGAAGTTTTATATCATCCGGATTTCGGTTTCGGACTGAAATCCATTGACCGGGATCATATGCTGAAATTCAATACCCTGCAGCGTAATGTCATCGGACTGTACCAGAACCGGGAAGAAAAAAGTGAAGCCATGCGTGTGCTGTATGTGGCGATGACCAGAGCTAAGGAAAAACTGATAGCGGTGATTTCACTCAGAAGTGATCCGGTGAAAAAACTGCAGAAACTGTCAGGTCTTCTGGATGTAGAAGACGGACGGATCTCGCCTTATGCACTGGAAAGTACCGAAACATTTGCCGACTGGCTGCTGCTTTGTGCGCTGGCGCATCCCCGGATGGGAAATCTGCGGTCCTTTGGTGAAGTGGAGAACGTTCCGTTGATTCCTACCCATGCAAAATGGCGCTTTGTTTTAGGAAAAATCGGTGATCAACTTACACCGGAACCGGTAGAACCGTCAGAAAATACGGAAATCGATCAGGAACTCTATGATCTGCTGACCATGCGTTTCTCTCAGGAATACCCGATGGAACAGAGAACCCGGATTCCCACCAAAGTGGCGGCGTCCTTACTGGTACATCAGGAACTGCAGCTCTATCATATTGCCGAAAGTCGTCCTGCCTTTATGCAGGAACATAATATGACGGGTGCCGAAAAAGGTACCGCTATGCATACCTTCCTGCAATATGTGGATTTTGCCAAGCTTCCCTCCGGGGAAGAGGAAGAACGTCAGCGATTGGTTGACGGTGCTTTTCTGACGGCGGAACAGGCTGCTGCGATTCGTCCGGAGGATATTATTCGCTTTACCGGAAGCCGTATCTTTGCGCATATTCGGAATGCCGATCAGGTGCTGCGGGAATATCGTTTTACCGTCAATATTGATGCCTCTGATGTGGATCCGTCCTATACGTGTGAGGATAAGGTGATTCTGCAGGGCGCAATGGACTGTCTGATCTTTGAACCGGACGGTATTGTGATCGTGGACTATAAGACCGATCGGGTGAAACAGGTGAAGGAACTGGAAAATCGGTATCGGCGCCAGCTGCAGCTGTATCGGAAAGCAGCGGTGCAGCTCTTTGATCTTCCCGTGAAGGCGTGTATGATTTATTCGGTCTGTCTCGGAGAAGAAATCGTCCTGTCGGAATAATTGCGTCTGTTCCTGCATATAATGAACCACATTCAATGTCCGATGTCTTCGTTCAACGGAGTGCGGCGGTAAAAAGGAGTGTGGAAATGATGGATCTGATCGCAGCGGCAGCGGTAGGGGCGGCGTTGGCGATGGATGCGATGACAGCCGCAGTTTCCTGCGGTCTTAAAAACAAGGGAAGACGTTCCCGGGCCGCTTTGCTTACGGCTGCTTTATTCGGAGTGTTTCAGGCACTGATGCCGGTGCTTGGCTGGAGTATCGGCAAGGTGGGCAGCGGCTGGATCGGGAACTATGATCATATCGCTGCGTTTGTGATATTAGTTCTGCTCGGTATCAAAATGATCGTGGATTCCCGGAACGAAAAACATTCTGGCTTTTCGGCTCAGGGACTGCGGGAATTGCTGCTGCTCAGTATTGCGACAAGCATTGATGCGCTGGCGCTGGGGATTACCCTGCCCGCAACGGTCGGCGCAGATACGTCCTGGAGTATGCTGACGGCTGTTCTGGTGATTGGTGTGGTGACGTTTGTCATGTCTTTCGCCGGATATTATTTCGGCAGCGCGTTCCGGGGAGGACGGGGATTCTATGCCGGATTGATCGGCGGTGTTTTGCTGATCGGAATCGGTATCAAGACGCTGCTTGCCGGATGACGGGATCCGGAAAATCAAGGATGGATCGGCAATGCTCCGATCGGAAAAGAGGATGTCATGAAAAAACTGCGATGGAAATCCGGATGCGGAATTCTGATGCTTCTGCTGGGAATCTTGTTTTGCCCCTTCGGGGCGCATGCCAAAGAATACTGTGACATTACCCTGCACACGGAGGAACAGCTTCATGCCGGAAAAGCATTCTGGGTATATGTCGATCTTTTCTGTGATGCCGGTATTTCCGCTGCGGAGTTTTCTTTGCAGTATGAGAGCGATCAGGTATCGCTTAATTCGGCAGAACTGACAGATAAGTCTTCCGACGATTTCTTTCATTTCTATGATCAGGAAGGTGTTGTGGCGGTCTCTTTTTCTGCCTTCCATCCGCTGAAGGCTAAACAGACGGTCCGTTTCCGTTTTGCGCCGCTGCAGAAAGATCGTCTTGACTGTCAGTTTCTGATCCGTTCCGCGCAGGCCTGTCGGAATACCACTGATCTGTTATCGGTTTCGGAACTGCCGTCTCTATCCCTTTCCGTGACTCCCGATGCCGTACAGGTGAGCTCTTCTGCCGGCAGTAAAAACAGTTCCTCTTCACAGAGCAGCCGAAAACAATCCCGGAACAGTCAGTCTGATGATCCTTTGAGTAATTCCCGGGATTCCCGGAACTCGGAAGTGTTTTCGGCGGTTCTGGAATCGACAGAGTGGGAAGACCCTGCTCTGTCAGGAAATGAACAGGATCCCATCCCGTCCGGAACGGAAAGACATGTCTATGAAATACAGGATTCAAAGGATAACAGCAGTTTCTCCGATCAGACACAGTTTCTGTACCTGATCGGAATCATCCTGTTTGCGGCAGCGGCTGTCTTTTTTGCGTATCAGGCAGGTGCCAGACGAATGCGTGACAAACAGTACCGTGATGCTCAGATCCCTCCGGATCAGAAAGATGATTCCCGGAAATGATTGCTTCGCTGATTGTGATATGGATAATAAAAAGCATCTGTCCTGTGTATTAACGGTTACAAAGGACAGATGCTTTCTTGATACTATTCTGAAAAAACTGACCGGAAAGATTCCGGAAGTCCCGAATCAGTCGGCGGCCGGGGGAGTGGAGGAAAGATTGATTCCAAAGAAGGCTGCGGCGTTCTGATACATCAGCCGATCGTAGTCTTCCGGTGATATCATTTCCCGTAATTCGTTGAAATAATACTGATACAGGGAGCGGTCTCCTGTACGGTTATGAAGATAGGTGTTTTTGCCGTCAATCGGGTTATCGCTGCCGAACATGACCTTCTCAATGCCGGCAGTCCGGATCAGCTGCAGGGTACTCTGCGGTGAAACCCAGGTGGTGTCGCCATAGAGATTCGGGAGTTTTGATACCAGTTCGATGGCTTCCTGATTGTCGGTGCCGAGTCCCATATGTACCATGACAAAATTGACTTTGGGATGACGTTTTGCCATCTGATAGACCCGCATACACGACGCTGCATCGGAACCTCCTGTATGAACGACTGCCGGAAGACCGTAATGCTCCGCTAATTCGATAAACGGTTCCGTTGTCGCAGAATCAAAGGGAACATTGGAATGAAACGGATGAAACTTGATTGCCTTGATATATTTGCGGTTGTCGTTGATGCCTTTATATAATTCATAATCGGCTTTTTCACAGTAGGGCCTGACCCAGACTGCCGCACCGATCCTGTCGGGATAACGTCTGGCAAAGGAAACGACATCCTGCAGACATTCTGTCTGGGAATGCTGATATTTTTTGGGGATGAGATGAAGCTCGTGATCGTGTTCCGCTGCATTGATGCTGGAAACAATGCTGTAATTGATGCCGTATTCGTTCATCGACCAGATGACGTCTTCTTCCGGCATGACAAAGCCGATCATATTGCCGATATGGACATGTGTATCAATGATCATAAACAATCCTCCTGTTTATTTTTCTGCCAGCAGACGTTTCAGTTCTTCCATGAACGTCTGAATATCCTGAAACTGTCTGTAAACACAGGCAAACCGGACATATGCCACTTCGTCAACGTCTTTCAGTACCTCCATCGTATATTCGCCGATGGATTCAGAGGGCACTTCACGGTCTAAGGTGTTCTGAATTTTGGCT
>CACYCN010000064.1 GCA_902772895.1 uncultured Ruminococcus sp. | reverse complement strand
CCAGACCCGCAGCGTGGATGAGCGGACAGGAAAGTATGTCTATGACGCTTCCAACGGTACGCTGAAAATGAATAATGAACGGGATTACTTCTTCGTTGACGGGGATTTCTATACCCAGAGTCAATGGGGCAGCGGTCCGAGTTATAATCATCTGACCAACGGTCTGCTGGATCTGCGGGGAGATTTCTGTCAGATCAGAACCAATGCCTCGGACAGTAATTTCAATGCCACCGATCAGCATCATGTGAAATTTGCCGGAAACGAACATCAGATCGTACATTTTGACAGCAGCAGTTCCGGTTTCGGCATTCTGCTCAACGGCGGAAATGAAAATGTTGCGATCACGAACGGACGAATCAGTCAGGTCGGGGAAGATACCGTCATTGGCAGCTTTGTACAGTACGGCAGTCTGGATCTGAACGGTAAAACCCTGACAATCAATGGGGAACTCGTGGAAGACGGTAATATCACCGTCAATCAAGGCACTTTGCAGGTCGGAGATGATTTTATCCATGAAAACGGGTCCCTGGATCTGAATAACGGACGGATCGAAGTATCCGGTGATTATCGTCTCCAGAGCCGCAGTCTTGATGAGAGATCCGGGAAATATGAATATACCACTTCCGACGGAACATTGAAAATGAATGATTCTTCGGATTATTTCCTGGTGGAAGGCGATTTCTATACCCAGAGCCGATGGGGAAGCGGTCCGAGTTATAATAATCTGATTGCCGGTACCCTCGAATTGAAGGGGGACTTTACCCAGATAGCCGAAAACGGTAATGCCGACAATTTCAATGCCCAAACCAAGCACCGTGTTATTTTCTCGGGCAATGAGAATCAGACGATTGATTTCGAAACACCGAAACAGTCAGGATTCTTCTTCCTGATGAGAACCGATAACCAAAATGTAGATATTACTTCGGGACGTATCAGCTATATCAACGGCAATGTTACCCTCAATAGTTTCAATCAGTATGGTTCCATGAATCTTTTCGGTAAGTCCCTGACTGTCACGGAAACGATGACCCAGAACGGTAACGTGAACCTTGCCGGAGGTAAATGCAGGGTTAAGGGGGATTATCTCCATCAGGACGGCATATTGGATTGTAATAAAGGTTCTCTGACCGTTGAAGGCGACTATCGCTGTCAGAAGGCTGTGACGGATGAGAGCGGTAATGTAAGTTATTCCGCCGGCAGCGGTGTTATCAGAATGATGAATGTCAAAGATACCTTCACGGTGATGGGCGATTTCTATACCCAGAGTCAATGGGGAAGCAGTCAGAGTTATAATTATCTGATTGCGGGTACTCTTGAATTGAAGGGAGATTTCACACAGATCGCTGCCGGCGGCAATGCGACCAATTTCGATGCCTCCCAGCAGCACAAAACCCGTCTGACCGGTGAAAACCAGAAGATCGTCTTTGAAAGTAAAACCGGTTCGGGTCTGAATATCCTCTGTGATACGGATAATGGCAATGCTGATATTGACGGACAGGTCAAATCGATAGAAGGTGAGGTTACCGTCGGCAGCTTTACTCAGTACGGTACATTGAATCTGAAGGGTGCTTCCCTGTGTGTAACGGGTGATATGATCCAGAACGGTAAGGTAGATGTCAATGCCGGTACGCTGACAGTCAGCGGAGATTATAGCCAGTCTTCCGGTATTCTTGATCTGAATAACGGCAGTATGTCGATTGACGGAGACTATCGTATCCAGAAACCGGTTGATAACGGAACGGGGGGAACGGACTATCAGGCATCTACCGGCGTACTGCAGATGAATCAGCCGTTTGATGTTCTATCGATCGGCGGCAGCTTTATTACCCAGAGTGTGTATGGCAGTGGTTCGAGCTATAATGATCTGACCAATGGTGAATTGCGTATCGGCGGTGACTTTACCCAGTTGAATGGCAGCAGTATCAATTTCACCGCCGGGAAGGATCATCTTACGATTTTCACCGGTACATATCTGCCTGTCATTTCCTTCCAGTCTGCCAATTCCGGGTTCGGAACGGTGGTATTTGAAAACTTTCTGGGAGAAGATGTTCTCTCAGAAAGCAGTTTCCGGTATCAGATTCTCGTAGATGAGGAACATCGTCTGAATCTTTCCACCCTCTCTGCTGACAGAGTGGTAACCGGTGAAAGTTTTGAAGTAACGCCTCGTCTCTTCGGCGGCAAAGGCCCTTATACGATGTCAGTCTATCAGAAGAAGACCACGGAGACCAAGTATCATCTGCTCCAGAATGATACGGAGGCCCGTATATTGCCTTTGACGATCCAAGAAGTCGGCGATTATGATATCAGAATCCGTATCATGTCCTCCGACGGCGTTTATACCGATCGGGAGGTAAAACTGACGGTTGCCGATGTTCTGACCAATACTTCCACTTTGAAGTCATCGTCAGTGCTTCCGACGGATCAGATCGTTGTGAACTGTTCTGCTGACGGAGGAACCGGTGTATATCAGTATGAGGTTTCGATCCGTGAGACTTCCGAGACTGCCTTTACGAAAGTCAGGGATTACAGTTCCGTTTCTTCGGTTTCGATCGAAAAGCCGGTTGGTACGTATGAAGTTCTGGTTCGTGTCAAGGACAGTTCCGGTAAGGTGGTCAAGAAAAAACTCGGCGTTAAGGTGGAAGATCTCTTTACCGTGACGGCGTCCCTTTCCGCTGGCAGTATTGAACTCGGGCAGAGTGTTACGGTGAATGCCGCATTTAACGGTGGTACTGCTCCTTATACGGTGGGATTTTACTATCGTCCTGCCGGTACCTCCTCCTGGAAGACCATTCAGGCTTTCGGTGAGAAAACTTCGGCTGTGTTCCGGCCTGACGCTGCCGGTACCTATGACATTTACCTGAAGGGAAAAGACAGTACCGGTCGTTTAACCTCTTGCATTACGACTCTGACCGTCATGAAACCGGCAATTACGGCTCTCCGGAATGTCAGTACCGTTTCTGCTGACAGAATCAGAGCAGGTAAGACAGTGACCGTCAATTGTCTCGCAGAAGGCGGCAGCGCTCCTTATACCTATGCGGTTTATTATAAAAAATCGGCATCCTCTTCCTATTCTGCCGTTCAGTCTTATAGTGAAAATGCGATTGTCAATGTCAGACTTGCTTCTGCTACTTCCTATGATATTTTGGTAAAGGTTAAGGACAGTACCGGGAAGATCGTCAGGAAAACCTTTACGGTACAGGCTGTCAAAGCACTCAGCAATACTTCTACCGTCAGCAGTTATGAAGTGACTCTCGGCAATACCGTTACCCTTAACGGTGCGGCTGAAGGCGGTTTCTCTCCTTATACCTATGCCTATTACTATAAGAAATCCTCTTCTTCGTCCTGGACAACTCTTAAATCTTACTCTTCGAAAACTTCGGTGACCCTGAAGCCGGGTGGTGCTACTGCCTATGACATCATGATTAAAGTCAAGGACAGCAATAATACTGTGGTGAAAAAGACCTTTACGCTGACAGTATCCAAAGCATAAGTCCGCAGCACTTTCCGGAATCTGTTATGGTTTCTTTCAGTGGAAAGAAGTGAATCAGAGTGTTTGAATTCGCCTCCTGCTGCATAGAATGTGGCAGGAGGCGATGTGTCTGGTGAATCAGGAGAAGGAACAGGCTTTCTGGAGCAGTGTGATCGGTTTTTTTGTTGTGTGTATCCTCGGAACAGTCTGTCATTTTGTGTATGATCTGTCAGGAAGTAACGTCATTGTCGGTTTTTTTACCCCCGTCAATGAAAGTGTATGGGAACATCTGAAATTATTATTCTTTCCGTATACGCTCTATATCATAGGGGAATATGCGGTGTATGGCAGGAAACTGAATGGCTTTTTATATGACAGAATGTTGGGTGTTGTTTGTGGGATGGTGTTTATTCCGGTCATGTTCTATCTTTATACCGCTCTTTTCCGCCGCAGTTTTGTGGTTGTGGATATTCTGTTGTTTGTGACAGCGGTAGGACTGGCTTTCGGAATCAGCTGCCGGAAAATTCTGCGGCATCATGGTTCTGTCAGGAACAGGACGCCAGCTGCCGTTATTGTTCTGGTCGGCATTACGGCGTTATTTATCGGATTTACGATATTGCCTCCGGATACATTTCTGTTTATTCCGCCGGCTTGTTGCTGAACAGACAGGACTTCCTCAGAAAATCGTTTCAGGTATCGTCTGTAACTCTCTTCGGAGAAATCCCGTACAGAAAACGCTGATACTACTTGATTCTTTTATGGGATTGTTGTAAAATAGAATGACAGGGAGACCTGGCTTATTTATCAAAAGAAAGGATGATTTTATGGCACAAAATCCTATTGTTACTATCACTATGGAGGACGGCAAGGTTATCAAAGCCGAGCTGTATCCGGATATCGCACCCAACACGGTTAACAACTTTATCAGTCTGATCAATCATGGCTATTATAACGGCCTTTCGTTTCATAGAGTGATCTATAATTTTAT
>CACYCN010000063.1 GCA_902772895.1 uncultured Ruminococcus sp. | reverse complement strand
TATGCCGGCAAAGGAATCCGTTCTCCCTTGAATCGGCGGATATTGGCCTGTTCGACAACCTGCGCGCTGGGCGTACTCATTTCCATCGGCACAAACGGCGCCTTATTTCCGTTGAATAACCGATACATCACCAGTCCAAGGGAATAAATGTCCGCTCTCACATCAGCAGAGGCACCTCTTGAAATTTCCGGCGACATATATGTATAGGTTCCCCGGATGGTCATCCCCACCGAATGTCCCGAAAGTACCTTGGATTCCCCGAAATCTCCCAGTTTGAACGTACCCAGCGGATTGAGAAATATATTGGCAGGCTTGATATCACGGTGAATGATATGGTGTTTATTCAGAATATCCAGCGCATCACACATTTCGATGCCCAGACGGATCACATCATTTTCAGAAAACGTATGATCCCGGATATATCTGGTCAGTGTCACCAGAAATTCCATCCGGATAAAAATATCATATCCATATCCCGATGCTTTCGGGATAATACAATGGTCCTCATAAGAAACAATATTGGAGTTTCCCCGGAGCGCATAACATAAGTTGATTTCATTGATGATCTGATCTCTGAGATGATCACAGTATTGTTTCCGGGATTTGTCATTCATGAAAAACCCTTCCGCCGCCAGATCGTCCTCATTGATCTCTTCGGACGGAATCGAGATATGTTTCACGGCAGAGACATAGGTATTGCCGTATTCTCTTTTTTCCGCACGATAGACGGCGCCGAACGCTCCCCGTCCCATCTGTTCCATGATATGCCATTCTCCCCATAACGGAGAAAAATTCATAATATCCAAATTCATCCACTCTCCATCGCTTCCGGATTACTTTCTTCATCATACCACACCTTTTTCACTGATTCAAGACGAACTGCCGATATTCCATGAAAAGCTTGGATGCCTGCCCGGACACTTCTCCGTCAGACTGACCCGTTTATGGGTAAAAAAAAGGAAGTACACTTCTATTGCACTTCCTTTTTTACGGTATTATTTTCGATTCAATTCACTCAGCCTTTATCGGACAAGAATACCTCATAACGATAAAGTTCACTGCTGTCTGCATTCAGATATAAGAACACAATCGAAAATTCTTTCAGATGATAGCCGTTCATCATTTTCTCAATTTCTTTCGCAGCCGATTTCTTATAACTCTCCATCAGTCTGCTCGCTTCTTCCTGGGCGACCTCTTTCTCACCCGGCTCAAAATACAGATACTCTTTATACTTGTATTCAAAAATCAACTGATCCTGATCATTGGCATAGACCTTTGTGTCGAATTCCGAAAAAGCATCTCCTCTGGCTTGTTTCTCAACGTTTGCCAGTTCCACCTTACCCTGAGGACTTTCCAGAAAATCCTTGATGCTCGTCTTATTGAAGAACTTGATATAAACGAACACTCCCACGCCGATCAGAACCGCCAGAAAAATACACAACGGAACGATATTGAACTTTTTCTTCGGAATCGTTACGGTATGCGGCATAGAATAAGTGCTTTCCGATGTAGGATGATACAAGGGAGCATTCGGATCATAGGGTGTGTCATTTTCCGGATGATACAACGGTGCGTTAGGGTCATAGTCAGAATCGTTATTGTTAAAAGAACTTCCGGCGCCAAATCCGTTTGGATTGCCTCCGAAACCGTTATTACTGCCATAGCCGTTATTATTACTGCCGAAGCCATTGTTACTGCTATAGCCGTTATTATTGCCGCCGAAACCGTTGTTATCGCTATACCCGTTATTATTTCCGCCGAAACCATTGTTATTGCTATACCCGTTATTATTTCCGCCGAAGCCATTGTTATTGCTATAGCCGTTGTTATTGCCGCCGAAACCGTTGTTACCGCTATAGCCGTTATTATTTCCACCGAAGCCACTGTTATCGCTATAGCCGTTATTATTTCCGCCGAAACCATTGTTATCGCTATAGCCGTTATTATTGCCGCCAAAGCCATTATTCTGATATTCGTCGCTCATTAGTATTCCCCTCTCTATCATCATTACTAAGATAATCATAACAAATGACAACATCAATGACAAGAGAAATCTCTCTGACAATTCGACGAATTATTGCTAACAACCACACATTTTCTTGACAAATTTTTCCTAAATTCAACACTGTTCCTATTTTTGCAAAATTTTCACACAGAAATCGATTGACGACTTATGACGGAATACCCGAAAAACGATAAATAGCAAAAACGTAGGGGGGCACCCTACGTTTTTGCTAAAGGAATAAAAAGAAAAAAGGAAAAAGGAAAGAAAAGGAATAATCAATGTTAGTGAAAGCAAGGACAATCTCTGAATCAACTGCCAATAACTGACAACTTTAGAAAAATTCTGGTTGTTTTATCATCTTTTTGGTAACTTGCTTTCTTGTTTATTATAATATACTAAATTTTGTGCGTTGTCAAGCTTTTTTTATAAATTTATTATAGTTTACAGAAATTTCATATTTCAATAATTACGGTAGATATTCACGTGTGATGATTTTTTTAGATAATTTGCACGATTATATTTGACAGGAAGCAAAAAAAGAGATATGATAGATACTGGATAGAAATCGAAATAATTGTACCGATCCATGGAAAGCGGTTTCCCATATCCACCCATCTGACTGCTCACCAACCATAAAAGGTCTTTTGAGCAGGGAGCGGAAAAGTCCATTCCATGGTTCCGATCATAATGGAGTGAACTATGAACATCGGTATTTCTACAGGCTGCCTGTACCCTATGCTGACGGAAGAGAGTGTCCGGACATTGCTCGGACAGGGCTTTGATCTGTTGGAGATTTTTCTGAACACTTTTTCGGAGCTGGATAAAGATTACCTGCATACTCTTCATACCATGCTGAAACAGAATGAAGCCCGTGTGCGGTCGATCCATCCCTTTACATCGTCATATGAATCCTTTCTGTTATTTTCGAACTATGAAAGAAGATTCCGTGACGGACTGGATATTTATGACCGATATTATGAAACGGCTGCGCTTTTGGGAGCCGACTTTGTCATCCTGCACGGTCTGAGCACGAATTACCGTTCCACGCTGGACGACGAAGAATATTGCCGACGGTTTTCGATCATGCAGGAGCATGCCAACCAATTCGGCGTCACCCTGTTACAGGAAAACGTTTCCGGTTTCCGCAGCGGCAGCAATGAATTCCTCCGGAAAATGCAGCAGATCATACCGGAGCAGAGTGCTTTTGTCTGTGACACCAAACAAGCCTTCCGCTGCGGCAGTGATCCATTGACGGTTGTCCGGGCAATGGGGCAGAAACTGCGCCATGTCCACATCAGCGGCAGTCTGTCCGATCACACCTGTGTTTTACCCGGAAAGGGATGTTTCCCTATCGTACCGTTCCTGAGAGAGCTGCACCGGAGCGGCTATGACGGTGATATTATCATCGAGGTCTATCGATTCAGCTATCGTCAGATCACCGAATTATCAGAATCCCGGCAGTTTCTGCAGCAATGTCTGTCAGAGGCCGTTCCGTCAGATACTGTCCTGTAGAAAACATGCGACAGGCAACTCTTAATAGAATGATAAGACAGTTAAGCGTTTTAATCAGATAGAGGAGGTTATTCCCATGAAATGTCCCTATTGCGGCTGTGAAGAAAGCAAGGTCGTAGATTCCCGTCCTACCGATGAAGGTGAACGGATTCGTCGCCGCCGTGAATGTTTTCAGTGCAGCAAACGATTCACTACCTATGAAGTCATTGAGACCACCCCTATCATGGTGGTAAAGCGGGATCATTCCCGAGAGCCCTATAACCGTCAGAAACTGACCAAAGGTATTCTGCGGGCCTGTGAAAAGCGCCCGATCTCATTAGATGAGGTTGACAGCATCGTTGACAAAGTGGAAGCCAAAATTCAG
>CACYCN010000062.1 GCA_902772895.1 uncultured Ruminococcus sp. | reverse complement strand
TTAACGGGCCATACACGGTCTACTTCCGCCCCGCGAGCAACGGCGGCGAGGACTGGTTCTGCCATATGATTTATGCTGTGCACAATATTCCTGAGGAGAGCAAAGCGGTAATCGAAGCCATCAATGCCCTGCCGACAGAAATATCAGCGAGCGACAGAGACGCTATCGAAGCGGCAAGAACCGCTTATGAAGCCCTTACAGATGAACAGAAGGCACTGATTGACGAAGAAACTTACGGAAAGCTCACAGCTGCAGAAGAAAAGCTGAACCAGAAACTCGTTAACGAATCCTACATGGAAAATGATACCACCGAGGTTCTGTTGGGCAACCGGATCAATGTTTACGGTGCGGCAAGCGGCGGCACGGGTGAATATACCTATGCTTTCTACTATAAGAAATCCTCCGGCGAAAACTGGATCGAAATGGCTCCCGCTTTCACGACTGATTCGGCATCTTGCAAGCCCCCAGCGACCGTCAGCTACGATGTCAAGGCAGTGGTAATGGATGCCAACGGCAATACAGAAGAAAAAATCTTTACTGTCAAAGTAACCGGTCCTCTGGTCAATAAATCAAAAATCGTCAACACTGAGGCGAAAATCGGTGAAAAGATTTCCGTGGTAGGTGCAGCAAGCGGCGGAGCAGGCGGCTATACCTATGCGTTCTATTACAAGAAATCTTCCAAAACCGATTGGTATGAAATGGCTCCCGCTTATACGACAAAGCGCGCAGCTTTCAAACCGTTAATGACAGTCAGCTATGACGTAAAGATAATTGTAAAGGATGCAGACGGTAATACAGAAGAAGTGATCTACACGATCGATGTAAACGGCACGTTTGATATCACAGAGTAATCCGAATTTCCGAAAATATTCTATCGGATTTGATATTCGTCCGATGATGTAAACATACGCTAAAAGAAAGGGACTGTCGCAAAACACAAAATAGCGGCAGTCTCTTTCTCGTCTGCGATCCGGTGACCTTCCGGAATAACCATCATTCCGGGGGTGTTTGTAATAGAAAAAGACTGACGGCAAGTTTATGCAGTCAGTCTTTTTTGATGGTTACGGATCAAAATGACAAGGAAAATCAACAGAAAAACCGCTGCTAACATCATGATCCCTGCCCCTGCGGTATGATTGAACACACCGGAAGGTATCACCGCATTAAGATTATTCTTCACCAGAAGTTCTGCGTGATCAGTCAGACGGAACGTTTTCGTATTGCCCACAGAAGAAGGGGCGTCATTGAGTTTCATGCTTGTCGTATAATCCAGATTGGCTTCGCTGACGGTAACCAGCGTATTTTCTGGTATCATGACGGTTACGCTGTCACCGTGTCTGAGGAAGAACGAGTCGTGATTGTGCAAAGGTTCGGTCTGAAGCACCCCGTTTTTGCTCCATGGAAACGCATCCGCCGTACCGGCATCCGCAGTGCTCAGAGTAAAGGTAAAATCCTTTGATTTATCGCCGAAAGCCCCTGTAACGGTTTTGGAGATCGTCAGTTCGACCGGCCATCTCATTTCATCGGGGATCCTGAGTATATAACAGCATTCATCCGTACCCTGAACGGTGAGATAACCTGTCTGTTCCGGATACTCCATGCGGATCGTGCCGTCAGCCGATATCGTGAAAACAATATCTCCATCGTGAATCTTGTAATCAATGGGCGGAGCAGTCTCCGTCAGATAGTATTTGCCCGGCTCAAGATCACGGTCAATACCGGAAATGATTCCGTCGTCACCGGTGACAAGGTCTGCATATCCCGGAATAGGATAAAGATCCTTAACCATACCGTCTATACTGTCAACGCTTCTGTAAAGGGCAAAGTGCGCACCGCTCAGAACAGCGCCGGATACACTGTCCACCTTGCACGCTGTCAGGTGATACGGCTTATTATAGACGTCGATATATACAATCAGATTATCTCCGGAAGTACCTGTAACCCTGCCTTTCTGCCACTGCTGCCCGTTGCCGCTTACGTCAACGGTATCGTCACCGGTGACCGTGAATACCACCGGATGAGGCAGACCGATATATCCTGCCGGAGCCGCCGTCTGCGTCAGGGTATAGTCCGTATCTCTTTCAAAATCATAAAACACGGTTATTCTGCCCTGTGTATCGGAAACAAAGCTTCCGAAGGAGGTTTCCCCTTCCCGGAGTGTAAACCTGCCTCCTGCAAGAGGTTCGTTGGTGTGCATATCGTAAAGAGTGATAACCACGCCGTCCGTTCGGGTATTGGTTATCGTATCCTTTTTCGCATTTTCGATCACGTTGGTACCATGACCCTGAGCATACGGTGTTCCATAGTCATAGGTCACGGAATAGGAATGGGGAGATGATACGCCGGAGTGTCTGGAAACAGCATGCATAATGACCGGTTCGCCGTTCTCAAGGCGTTTATGAATCCCTCTGTAGGAAACCAGCTCCCCCTCTGCATTGACAACGGGATCATCAAGCTCTAACTCATATACCCGATAATCCTCAAAGTCCGCTCCCTGCATCAGCCCGTCAAAGAAATAGCGTTTTGAAACGGAGGGATGAGCGATACAGCCGACGGTATCGGGAATCAGTGTATTTCCGCAGTAGACCCCCACGTACACAGGATCATGTGAGGCTGAAAAATCCATATCGCTCCAGACTTTTTTTACCTCAATGCACCAGCCCCGTTGATTGTTCACGGTCATTTTCGGTGATTCGTTTGCTCTTACCCAGCCCGAATTCAAAGTGTCGCCGTCCTCCACCCGATAGCTTCCGTCAATACGTTCATAGCTTTGCAGACGGTATCCGGCAGGTATTTCGTTCTCCCGTTCGAGCACCATGAATTTTGTCCCGACAGGAAGGTTCGGTACCTCGACACAGTAGCCGGAAGGAATCTGGGAAATGGCACCGTACATGGATGTTTCAAAAGTAAACCGGGCTCTCTGATCCGGGGATAATGCGGCATAGTCATTCTGCCCGGAAGCGACAAAGGTACGGGATTCCTGATCCCATGTACACAGCATCCCCTCATGGTCCGTGACATAGTATTTCACCATATTGGCCGGCACAAGGTTATCGTCTGACCCGTTGCTGAGATATAACCGGAAATCGAATCCGGTGGAATCCTGTTCGGCCGTCAGTTCGTTTCCGCTTTCATCGAAGAGCCTCTTGGCAAAACGCAGGGTTCTCAGTGACGATGTATTGACATGGTTATCAAACTGAATGATCGGCCGCTGGAGGATGGTCATCCAGCCGGAATCATAAGACTTCCGGTCAGTGCCGGGAATCACGGTTCCGGATATCACCGTACCATTGACACTGACACGGTCATAAACTTCATAGTTGATCCCACATTCTACGATCTTATACTCTGTCGTATGATCGGGGAATCTTATTTCCGCGCTCTTTCCGGGATTAAGGAAATACACGGAGTCATAGGTCACAAGACTGTTATGTGGCGTGTATGAGGATTGGTAATTCACTCTCCGGATGGAATTCTGATAAGTCACCCTGACAAAATCATCGTTTGTCAGCAGGAATTCATTATCGGATCCTTCTGTCCGGTACCATATCTGGAACGGGTATTCCACAAGATTAAAGTCAATATTTTCAGTACCGCTCACCTCTTTATTGAGCAAAACATTTCCCGGGGTGATCGGGTCAAGGTTAAAACGCATATGAAGATTTGACGCGCCTGCGCCCCGTTCCATATAAAACAGGTGAATCTCATGGGATGTATAATCCTTGAATACATTTTCATTCCCGTCAAAATATTCCGCCAGAAATGTATTGACTTCATCTTCCTCCGCATCCGGATTTCTTTGCAGATAGTTACTCCTGAAAATCGTCCGAAGATCGGATTCCATATTGTCAACGATCACCTTGCCTGTGGCAAAGTTGACGCTTCCGTGAAGTGCCGAGTGAATCCCTCCCAGATCGATCACCAGTTCATTGTCAACATAGAACCAGAAATCATCGTCTCCGGTAAACTCAAACACAATATCGTGTCCCCAGGAGTCTTTTCCGCTGGGAGACTGGACCATCCTTGCCGTCATCTCCGTGCCGTTGTAATAATTGGGCGTTCCGTTTACCAGATGAAGTTTTTCGTATTTCCGGGGATCGCTCTCGGGAAGTTTTCCCACATTCGGATTTCCCAGCTGCGCAAGTGAACTGTACAGATTCAGCGGATTCTTCACCGCATAGACGCCTGCCGTGATCGTATTATAAGGCAGGAACTGTCCGTGCTTGAGCGTGGTTCTTGAATCAACGTCAACGGTTCCCAGTTCCCTGTAAACCGTAAACTCGTTTCCGATCGTTCCGTCAGGACGGACAAGAGTCGCAAAGTTCTGACTGCTGTCAAATTCAAAATATCCGCTTTCATAATAGATACTCTCAAGAAAGAGATGGTTCACTTCATTGGCGCTGCCGAACAGCTGTCCCAGTGAATTGCCGCTGCAGGATGCTTTCGGGTATCCCGTAGCAGGATCGATATCCGTTGAAAGAAGTCCACGGGTCGCTCCGGAATAGTATTCCGAACCTGTACCGAGAAATTCGTTCAGCCGGCTGTGTCCGGTGGAATCGGGCTGCACCGGAAAGTCGATCATCTTCATGGTTATCCCGTAAACGGTATGATCGACCGTTGCGGCTTCGTTCAGATTCGGAGACGGCCTTTCCACGATCGCAAAATAGAAGGTATCCGCATCCGCTTTCGGAGCGGCAGCCACTTTTTTGTTTTCTATATCCGATAT
>CACYCN010000061.1 GCA_902772895.1 uncultured Ruminococcus sp. | reverse complement strand
TGGTTATACAAGGAAGATTGGATGTCATCGACCCAATAGGTATCGGGAGTGATCTGGAAGGAATTGAGTCCTGTTTCAGGCTTGTTATTACGATAGAACGCTTCACCCACCGGAAACAGACCGGCAGGGGTTTCATTACTTCCCTCATAGGAGTTACCGCTGACGCCGTTACGACCGACATAACCGTAAGTCGTCAGATCATCCACCGATTGCCAGACACCGTCACTGCCCTTCTGATAGAACGAAATGACAGCGCTTGTACCGGAGGATTCCGTTACGATAAGCTGTTGACAGTTCAGAACGGCAAGTGTTTCGGGAAGCGTACCGGATTCATCCAGCACACGCAGTAATTCATCCGGCATATTCTGGGGATCATCAGGCGTATCCTGCTGTTGGGAATGACTCTTTTCCGAGTCGGAAGCATCACTTTTGTCACTGTCAGAGTTTCCGTCAGAATGATCGGGATCTGTCTGACGGCTGTCATCCGGATCCGACGTTTCGCTATTCTCATCAGACTGTTCTTCATCGGAGGAATCCTCTTCCGAAGTTTGACGCTCCTCCTCAGACGTTTCCGGATCCTGACTATCCGGAAGGGCGGATTCGTCTGAGGAGCCATCTTCCTGAGCGGAAGACGGGTCTTTCGATTGAGGGGCTTCCTCACCGGAATTCTGTTCCCGGCTTTCCGAAGACGACACGGCGATTTCACTCTCCTGCTGCGAGGACTTCGATACATCTCCCGCCGGCTGTTTGAGTGATCGGGCGATCAGGAATGTAGCAGCAAAAGCTGCCAGAAACAAAACCAGTGGGATCAGAATTTTGATTACTTTTTTCATACTTACCGTCCTTATGCGTTTTCAATCTTAATATAGGGATTACGATTCCCGTCAAGCTGACTCAGAAGCTGTGTCATGGCATAGGAACTGATATCCACACAACCCCATGTACTTTTCAATGTGTTTTTACATCCACAGATCGTAATGGAGGAAGAATCACCGGTAGCACGGCTGCTGTTTTTATTACCGTCACCGTTATGTTCAATGAAGATACTGGCATTGACCGCATTGGCATTACCGGAATTGACGGTACGTTCACCGATCGGGTCATACTGGATGGAGGAACCGAGTCCCAGAGAAGAAAACTCTGTTTTTTCCACAATCTTATTATAATAGATGGAAGTCACTTCTTCAATGACAACGGTATTACGGGTAGCAGGATACCATGGCATGGAGCTGTTCATACGGCTCTCACTGATGACATAGCCTAACTTGAAGGTACCGGCAGGCGTAATATGTCTTCTCTCACCGTAATTGGTTCCGATACCGTTCTGACCGACATAAGCGGTCGTTGAAAAGTCTGTGGCAACCCAGTAACGATCATTTTTCGTATAGAGAATCATCTGAGCGGTACCGAGCGAGTGACTTCTGACACTCAGAACCTGCGAACAACCAGCAGGAACATCATTGAAATTCGGTCCCAGAGAATAGGTCAGTGTCACGGTATCGCCCTTATTCAGCTTGGTACCGTCAGCCGGATACTGACTGATCACCAGACGGGCATTGGTATCATAGGAATACTGTTCTTCGAGACGGACATTCAGTCCCTGTCCTTCCAGCCGCTGTTTTGCCTCCTCAAACGAATAACCTGTAAAGGAACCCACCGTAATTTTTTCTTCCTTTGACGGTTCCACAGAGGACTGTACGGAAGACTGTACGGAAGACTGTGCGGAAGACTCGACAGAGGAATCCGGTACGGAAGACTCGACAGAGGAATCCGGTACGGAAACATCGGTTGTTTCGGGGGTTTGCGGAGAGGACTCCGTAACGGAATTGGTAAGATTCCCGTTTCCCGGGTCATTGACACTGTTCTGACTATTGACGGTTCCGTCCGTAACCTCCACATTCTGGTTCATGCCGGTCATATTGAACATGACGATGATCAGCACCACCAATGCCACTACACAGGTACTCAGAACCGATATGGCAATAATCAGTTTGGTATTATTACTCGTTTTACCGGACGGAGCCGGTGTATAGGCGTTGGAAGCGACAGAACCCTGACTGCCGGAATACTGCTGCTGATCGCCATAGTTCCTGTTCCCGCCATAGTTCTGTTGGGACGCATAATGCGGATGATTGGAATGATAAACCGAACCGGTCTGAAACGTTTTCTCATCGGGAAGCGAAGCCTGTCCGGAAGGATAAGGGGACTGCTGTTGATATTGATTCTGATATTGATTCCGGTCATAACGATAGGAACCGGTCTGTTGAAGATAATCGGAATCGGCAGGCGGTGGAACCAGATTGACAGGAGGCATTTCTGCCTTGACCGTCTGCTGCTGGTATCCGCCCTGCATACCGGAATAAGATTTACCGGCTGCTGCGGAAGAAACAGAAGTTACCGGAATCTGCGCAGCCGTAAAGAAACGCTGATTTCCGTGAACGATCGCCTTCTGATCACTCAGTAATGCCAACAGACTGTTTTTCATTGCCTGAGGAGTCGCAAAACGATAATTCGGATCAAACTGACAAGCCTGCAGGATGATATTGATCAATGCCTGATTTCTTGTCATACCCGGCGGCGGTAAGGCTTCCCCCTTGAAACGTCTCATATTGGAATTTTCGATTTGTTCTGACGTCACATTCGGCTGCTGCGCCGGAATAAAGGGCGGTTTATTGTCATTGAGCAGCCGGTACATCACAATTCCCACAGAATACAGATCTGCCCGGATATCCGCCCGCTGTCCCCGGGAGATCTCCGGTGACATATAGGAATAGGTCCCTCTGACAGACATCGCACTGCCGTTATTGGACAGTACCTTGGATTCTCCGAAATCCCCTAATTTATAGACACCCGATTCATTGATGAAAATATTGCCTGGTTTGATATCACGGTGCAGGATATGTTTGGAATTGAGCAATGCCAATGCGTCACATAAATCCATTCCTAATGCAATGACATCCTGTTCGGTCAGCTGATTACTCTGACGATAGACCGTCAGCGGTGTCAGATACTCCATACGGATAAAAATATCATAACCCTTACCGTTTTGTTTCGGAATAATACAATGATCTTCATAGGAAACGATATTGGTATTGCCCCTGAGCGTATAACAGGTATTGATTTCCTTGATGATCTCATCCCGCAGATGATCGTAATAACCGGTCAGTGTCTGAGGATTATTCGCAAGTCCTTCCGAATAGATATCCGCATCCGTTGTTCCGAACGCAGGTATCTGAAGATGCTTGATAGCCGATTCATAAGTATTGCCGTATTCCTTTTTTTCGGCACGGTATACCGACCCGAATGTACCCTTTCCGACTAATTCTTTAATGTGCCATTCACCCCATAACGGTGAAAATTTCATAATATCATCCATCTGGTCGTTCTTCCTTTCTGTCGGATTCTGTCATAACCATAAGGCGGCCAGCAATCCGCCCAATGCGCCGAGTACGACGGATGCCAGACAAATGGCTGCAAATACCAGTCCCTTGACCGCATTCACCTTAGTATGTGTTTTTTTCAGCGTAATGACGGTTACATTATCTCTGCTGCCGTGATTCATCGCTGCATTGGCAAGTATCTTTGCCAGATTCTCTTCATCCGGATTTTCCTCGATCAGACGAATGATATCATCATGGTTCAGTCCGTCTGTCATACCGTCCGAACAAAGTATCAGAATATCACCGTCTTCCAGTT
>CACYCN010000060.1 GCA_902772895.1 uncultured Ruminococcus sp. | reverse complement strand
GGACTGGTCGGATTACGATCGGGAATGGAATTTGTTTCCAAAAATCGTGTTTCTGAAATCGCAAGGCATGAGTTTCTGCTGATACAGCGTTTATATAGAGAACTGAATCGGACGGAGGGAGTGATGCTCTATACGCCGATGCCGGAACCGGCTTATTTTGTGCCGATTCTGTCATTTAACTGCCGGGGGATCGACAGTGAAACGGCTGCCCGGAAACTGAATCGTCATGGAATCGCCGTTCGTGCCGGTCTGCATTGCAGTCCGGCTGCCCATCAGATGATGGGAACACTGGAAACCGGTGCGATCCGTATTTCTCCGTCCTATTTTACGAAGACTCAGGATATGGATACCCTTGTTTCTGTTGTCAGAAAGATTCTTCTGTCAAAGGGAGAAGGGTAATAGAAATTTCCGGATCGTCAATCAAAAACAGCAGGTACGTTTCCTTCCGGAAAGTGCCTGCTGTTTTACTCGTTGGTTTATAAGGTTGCCATACGATAGATTGCTTCCAGACAGATGGCGGCATGACGGAAATAATTTGCCTTGTTCATGCCTTCATCGACATCGTGAATTTTGGCGGGATCGCCGGCAAATACGGGGCCGAATGCCACACCGGTATTATGCAGGGTTCTGGCATAGGTGCCGCCGCCGGTGGAATAGAGTACCGGTTCTTCGCCGGTGATCTCCTGATAGGCGGCTTTCAGAATCGAAATGATCGGTGTATTTTCACTCAGGTTCAGAGGAAGTTCATGATTGACCAGTTTTGTCATCAGACCGTCATAAGAGGCTCTGAGAGCGATCTTTTCCAATATTTCTTCTGCGTCGGCGGTAACAGGATAACGGATATCAATCAATGCCCGGGAGGATTTTTCATCGATCTCCACGATACCGACATTGACGGTCAGAGCGCCGGATTCCTGATCCCGACAGGCGATACCAAGAGAAGTACCGTCTGTTTCCAGTCCGATGGCGTCATCGAGGAATCCGCAGAGACTGCCTAATACCAATTGTCCGAAATTGGCGGCAAGGATCCGGATGAGATGTGTCGCACTGTTCAGACCTTCTTCCGGAACCGAAGCATGCGCCGCTTTTCCGGCAGCCACAATGCGCAGACCGTCCATGGTATAGATAAAATCATAAGTACCGGGTCTGGCGTCGGCAAAACGACGGAGCTGATGATCTTCGTTTTCCGTACAGTCGATCAGCGCATATGCCTTGGAGGGAACCGCATTGACGGCATTACCGGCATGGAGTTCTGTCAGAGTCGTACCGTCATGATATTTGGAAGAAATCTCCAATTGCATGATGCCCTTTTCACACAGACAGATACCGTATTCCGAATCCGGTGTGAAACCCATGACGGGAAGGGGTTCATGACGGAAATATTCCTCCATATCGTCCATGCCGATTTCTTCGGCAGCGCCCAGAATCAGACGGATTTTCCGTTTCGGGATAATTCCCTCATCTTTCAGGGCTTTCAGACAATACAGAGCGGCCATTGCCGGACCTTTATCATCCACAACGCCGCGTCCATAGAGTCTGCCGTCCTTTTCCGTCAGTTCATACGGCGGTACCGACCAGCCGTCACCTGCCGGAACAACATCAACATGTGCCAGTACTGCGGCAATTTCATCGCCTTCGCCGTATTCTACGTGACCGACAATTCCGTTATAGCTTTTGGTGGCAAATCCCATTTCTTCCGCCCGGGAGAGAATCCATGTCAATGCCTGGGAAGCGGCATCGGGATCGCTGGCGGAAACGGAGGGAATCCGTATTAACGTATCAAGGTCTTTCAGGATACTTTCCTGATAGGCTGCAATCTTTCTTCCAAAGCTCATAGGCTTCACTCCTTACCTTTTTGATTATATTCCTGATGTCCGGCGGAATCTGTCAGACGGTCGGATGGATCGGAAAAATTCCGCTGACAATGACTTCCGGAACAGATATTCCCGACAGATATCACTCATATGAGGGGAACAGTACGGGGTTACTCAATATCGGAGAAGTAATCGTTCTCTTCATTGATGATCTTTTTTTCGATATGATAGCGGGGACGATGTTTGACTTCATTGTAGATTTTGCCGACATAGGTACCGACGATGCCGATACACAGCATCTGCAGTCCGCCGAGAAACCAGATGGAACAGATCGTGGAAGTCCAGCCGGCAGCGGCTATGCCGACAATCAGGGATACCAGCGCATAAATAAATCCAAGGATGCTCAGGAAACAAATGATGACGCCGAGATTGAAAATAACTTTCAGCGGCTTGACACTGAAGGAAGTGATGCCGTCAACGGCAAATCTGATCATCTTTTTCAGAGGATACTTCGATTCGCCGGCAAAGCGTTCACTGCGTTCATAGTAAACATAGTCGCAGCGGTAACCGATCAGCGGTACAATGCCCCGCAGGAACAGATTGACTTCCTTATACTCGGAAAGTGCTTCCAGTGCTTCCCTGCCCATCAGACGATAGTCGGCGTGGTTATAGACGATGTCCACTCCCAGCATTTTCATGAACTTATAATAGCCCTGTGCGGTGGTACGCTTGAAAGCGGTATCTTTTTTGCGGCTGCTGCGGACGCCGTAAACGACCTGACAGCCTTCCATGAACTTATCCACAAATTCATCCAGGACTTCAATGTCATCCTGCAGATCGGCGTCCAGTGAAATGGCACAGTCACAATGTTCTTTGGCGGTCATCAGACCGCTGACCAATGCATTCTGGTGACCACGGTTCCGGGAAAGTTTGACACCGCCCACATATTTATTCTGTTTACTTTGTTCTTCGATGATATTCCAGGTATTATCCTTACTGCCGTCATCCACAAACAGCATCCGGCTTTCTTCACTGACTTTGCCGTTTCCGATCATCTGGTTCAGTTTGGCAGTGAGCCGTTTGATGGTTTCCGGCAGAACAGCTTCCTCATTATAACAGGGGACTACAAAATAGACGATAGGCATAGTTCTGACTCCTTATCATGGTTTTACTTTTTGACAAGCGGTCAATCATTCTGACGACTCGGCTTTGGAGGATTCGCTTTTTTCAGAGAAGGTGACATTGACGGTATAACTTCCCTGTACCCAGCAATTCCCGAAGGAACTTCCGAGGGTGATTTTGACAGGAAGTTCGACGGTTCCGTTGGTCATGGTGGACTGTTCACTGACATCTACCACGGCATCAAGATTCTCGGAATTGATTCGGTTGACATAGGTCTTCGGACCCATGACGGTGACTTCGATCGATTTTGTCGCAACACTCACGGACTGATCTTTTCCCTGATTCTTAATCGTGAAATCGGTGACCTTGATCCGGCGGGTGATCATATTGCTGACATCGAAGGATACCGTGACGGATGTGATACCGTCAAGATTCTTATAGCCGGACGGAATATTCAGTTCGGTAGTAATTTCACTGTTATCCGGTGTGATGGTCAGGAAATCGATGGGGGCAGTCCAGATTTCATTCAGGGTGGCATTTGTCGGGATACCGATGTTGATTTCCTTGGGATCAATGGTGATGAAATCATCGGAAAGCTCCAGTGTGTCAGGCAGATTCAGCAGCTGCGGTTTGATCGGAAGCGTTTTGATAGCCATGATCTGGATGGTGACATCCACTTCGGAGATATCTCCGGAAATATAGGTGAGATCAATCTCCTTTTTGTTGCTGTCACGGAAGACAAGAGGCGCTTTTACGACAGTGGTCTGGGTCAGTGTGGACTGGAAGGTGTATTCGGCATCGACTTCCGCAATTTTATCCAATACCGATCTGGCTCCGCTCACTTTGACCTTCTGCTGAGAGAGAACTGCCTGACCGGCACTGTAACCGCTGCTGACCATATTATTCAGATTGATGTTGGTGGTGATAGGAAACTCCCGTTCTTCAAAGTAATCCACGAAAACATCAATACTGGAAGGGGAAACGTTCGTATCAAAGGAATAGTCGGTTTTGATACCGCTCTTTTTCGGGATCAGATCGATCTTATAAGTGTCGGGCTTGGTGATCTGGCTGGTATCGTTGGCGGTGATATAGATATCATCTTTGGTTACGGTAGTAATGACAATGGCATTACCGGAGATCCTGACACTGGCAGTCAGATCATCCGTGCCGAAATATTTCAGGGAATCCGACAGTTCCGGCAGACTGATGGGAATATCGGTAATCGTAATGGTTGCGGCGTCCTCTGAGGTGGAGGCGACAAACAGCCATGCAATGAATGCTACCAGAATGGAAAAAAACATCACGAATTTATCGTTATAGAATAACTTGAAACTGATTTTATTTTTGAATTTTTTCTTCTTCATTGGGTTTTCCCTTCTTTGACGACGACATGATCGGAATCCGTTCGGATTTTTCGGTAGGATTGGGAAGCAGCAGTTCTTCCAGAGCGGCATTGAGCGTTTCTCTGGTATATTCACGGGTGATCACGCCGTTGAGTGTGATGGAAATCACGCCGGTCTCTTCAGAAACGACTACGACGACGGCATCACTGTTTTCACTGATACCGATGGCGGCTCTGTGACGGGTTCCTAAATCGGAATCCACACTGCTGTTATTTTTTGTCAGAGGAAGAATACAGCCGGCTGCATAGAGCATTCCGTCACGTATTACCATGGCGCCGTCATGCAGCGGCGCTTTATTGAAGAAGATATTGCCGATCATTTCCGTTGAGGGAACGGCATTGATAATGGTTCCTGTGTCGATGATATCGCCGAGTTTGGTCTGACGTTCAAAGACCATCAGCGCACCGGTCTTGGATTTCTGGAAATTATTGGCGGCTTCTACCACACATTTGATACAGGTCCGGATCTGTTTGGTTTTTTCTTCTTCCTGACCACGGTTGCCGGACAGTTTATTCCAGTATTTGGCGATCTTACTGCGTCCGATATGTTCCAGCGCACTGCGGATCTCCGGCTGAAACAGGATCATGACCGCCAGTACCGAGAACTGGAAGAAGGAAGTGAATAATGCGTTGAGCATCTGAAGATTAAAGATTCTGGCAAGAATAAAGGCTACGATCAGAACCAGAATTCCTTTGACGAGTTGTTCTGCTCTGGTTTCCCGGACAATCTTGATGACATTATAGATAATGAAGGAAACGACAATGATATCGATGACATCTGTTGCCCTGAAGGTCATCATCTGGGCAACAAACCAGGTATAGGCATTATTGATAGCGTCCCACAAGAAAGATTCCTCCTTTTTGCTTGTCCGTTTCTGTTGTCAGAGTGTCGGAATGACACGTGATACTTCATGTTTTTCTCGCAGGATCCTGTTCCGGACAGAATTCCGCTTTTACGATTTTCATACCATACTATATACTATTTTATCATATACTGAAATTTTATCAACTGTTTTTTTCATTTTCCCTTCCGGTTTTTCCGTCAGGGCAGGCGTTTCGGCTGGCTGTCAATGTTGATGAGCCATACGTTGTGTGATCCATTTCCGGAGGAGGTCAACGGGGATGATGGAAAAGGCGGCAATGGTTACCAGCAGCCATTCTGTGGCATTCAATCCGTAACACTGGAAGATCTCACCGCCAAAATAGACCAGAATCACCTGTATCAGGACGATCAGTCCCATGATGACAAAGAACAGTTTGTTTTCACGGATATGTTCCAGCAGATTCAGTGTTTCACTGCGGACATTCAGGGAATTGAAGACGGCTACCAGAATAAAGAAGGTAAAATATACGGTCATCAGGATGGGATAACTGACGGTATTGTTTTTGATGACCGTCTCATGGCGGACCAACTGCCAGACAGGACTTTCCTGCCACAGCTGCGGCAGCAGCAGAAACAGACTTACCAGAAAAATCCATATCGTACTGACGATCAGCCGGCTTTTCATGGGACGGCTGATGATATTCTCGTCACGGCGTTTCGGTTTTTCTGACAGATAGCGATGCAGGGCGGGTTCACCGCCCAGCGCCAGAGCCGCTAAGGTATCCATGACAAGATTGACCCAGAGAATCTGTGTGATGGAAAGAGGATTGGACAGTCCCAGCAGCGGCATCACAAAAGAGATCAGGACCGCAGAAAAGTTGATGGCAAGCTGAAAGGCAATAAATTTGCGGATATTATTGAAAATGGTTCTGCCGTAGAGAATCGCTTTGGCAATGGAATGGAAGTTGTCATCGAGAATCACGATATCTCCGGCTTCTTTGGCGACTTCGGTGCCGCCTCCCATGGCAAAGCCTACATCCGCTTTCTTCAGAGCCGGGGAATCATTCACGCCGTCTCCCGTCATGCCCACTACCAAATTCATCTCCTGTGAGAGTCTGACCAGGCGGCTTTTATCGGAGGGAAGAGCGCGGGCAATCACTCTGATCTGCGGTAAGACTTCTTTGATCCGCCGATCGCTCATGGCGGATAATTCACGGGATGTGAAGACCAGATCATTGTCATTTTTCAGGAGTCCGGCGTCTCCGGCAATGGCTACGGCGGTCTCTTTCCGGTCACCGGTCATCATGACCACCTGTACGCCGGCTTGATTCACTTCACGGATCGCTTCAATGGATTCCGGACGCACTTCATCCCGGATACCCAGAATGCCGATCAGGGTACAGTTCCCTTCCGGCAGTGATTCGTCTGACAGCGGCGTCTCCGAAACCGCAATCGCCAGAACCCGGATGGCTCGTTCTGCCAGACGGTCAATCGATTGATTCAGTTTCCCGATGTCAAAGGGAATCCGATTGCCGTCAGGGTCAAAACAGGTCTGACAGCGTTGGAGCAGCATTTCCGGCGCTCCTTTCATCAGCGTCAGTGTCTTTGCACCGCTGATGACGGCAGCACTGAATTTATTGACCGAAGAAAAGGGAAGAGAGGTGATTGTCTGAACGTCAGGACAGGGATCGGGTTCGTTCATGACAAACCGTAATACGGCACGTTCGGTAGGATTGCCGCCTACCACGGTGACATTTCCGTTCTGTTCCGTAATGACCGCATCGGTATTGTGCAGCAAAGCAAGGGTCAGCCATTCCCGCAGCTTCGGACTGATTTCGTTACATCCGGCGGATTCCGCTGCCTGTCCGTCAAGAAAGAGTACGGTTTCCAACTGACCTTTGGTGATGGTGCCGGTTTTATCACTGAACAGGATATTGAGACTGCCGGCGGTTTCGATACCGCTGACTTTTCGGACCAGTACCTGATCTTTCAGCATCTTTTTCATGTTCATCGAGGAGACAATGGCGATCATCAGCGGCAATCCTTCCGGTACTGCCATGACAATAATAATCACGGCAAACATGACGGCACGGACGATATCCGTCAGTAAATGGATCCATAGTTCCGGAGAGGTAAAATAAGAAGCGGCGCCGCCTTCGCCAAGAAAGAAGCATTGTACCAGATAAACCAGCGCGATCGCCGCACCGCCGATATAACCGAAACGGCTGATCAGACCGGCTAATTTTGTCAGCTTTACTTTCAGCGGTGACGGACGGTCATCTGCCTGCTGTAATTCACCGGCGATCTGACCGTAGACAGAACCGTCGCCCACCGTTTCGGCAAGCATGACGGCATTGCCCGAACAGACGACCGATCCCCGGAAGACGCTGCTTTGATCCAGAAAGTCGGCATGACCGGAGGATGTGACGGCAGAGGAAGCGTTATGGGCGGCGGTTTTATGAGCTTCCTTGCTTTCGCCGTTCAGCGCGGACTGGTCAACGCTGAGCTGACCGTCTATGATGATGCCGTCAGCCGGCACTTTATCGCCGCTCTGGAGAAGAATGGCGTCACCTTTGACGATATCATGGATCGGGATCTCGGTAATGGCGCCGTCACGGTAAACTTTACAGTGAATCCGGGAAGCTTCCTGCTGAAGTTTCCGGAAAGAATTTTCGTTTTTATATTCCGAGAATGTCGAGACAAGGGTTGCAATGAGTATGGCGGCGGCGATTCCTACGGTTTCATACCATTCCGTATCGCCGATGCCTGCCAGTTCATGCAGCAGGACAAAGATGACGTTCAATAGTAATGCGGCGCACAGGATGCGGATCATCGGATCCCCCAGGTTTGACAGGAGTTTATGCCAGAAACTTTCCTGTTTCTGTTCGGTCAGATGATTATCACCGTATTGTTCTTTTGAATGTCTTGCCTGTTCCGTGGTCAGTCCGAAAGGTTTCATTCCCGTTTCCCCTTTACATTAATAGATAGCAATGTCGCAATCGGTAATTGCGGCAGACGGAATATTACAACCATTTTACAACCATGGTTTCGCCTTGTCAATCGTCAAACAGAGCGGAATGATAAAAGAATACGAAGAAGACGAATTCCGGACAAAAAAAGAACAGCACATTCTGTGCTGTTCTGAGGTCTGCTATGTACGGATGAAAACGAGAGATTATTTACCGGTCTCGTTTTCGCTGATGAGCTTTTTGGCAAGGCTCATTACTTCTTTTCTCTGTTTCGGTGTCAGGTTACGAACCAGGAAGAGCAGTTCTACTTCGTACTTGGTAGTGGCATGGGTGCGATACTTCAGGCTGTCTTCATCTGTGGGACCACCGGAATGGATATCTGCGACAGCAGCTTCCAGTTCTTCTTCAATACCTTCCAGAAGCTGGGTGTAATTGATATTGAATACCTTTGCGATCTTGATCAGCGTGTTGATATCGGGCTTTGTTTTACCTGTTTCATAGTAAGTATAGGTAGAACGCTCGATTTTGAGCCTGTCAGCCACCTGCTGTTGTGTGAGTCCCGTCTCATGACGGTAGTACTTCAACCAGTAAGAAATCATGCTGTGCATAATCTAATACCCCCTAATTAAATTATGATTGAGATATACAACTTTGATAGAACTATTATAACATACATTTTACGATTTGTCATTAGTCTTTTCAAACTTTCACAAATTGTTCATATTTTGAGATTGAATTTGTAAATATTAGTATAAAATGAGTGAATATTTTGTGTAAATCACCATCGGAATCACAAAAATTCAGGAATAAAAAACGGCTTGAAAAGCGAGTTTTTTAAAAAATTAAAAAATTATCACAAAAATAAGAAGTAAAAAAAGCATTATGATATAATGTGATGTTCTGTCATAAAAACTATAATCAGAGTGGACTGAATAGTACAATAATGCTGTCGTCGTAAGAATATCTGACATTGTCAACTGCAGTAATCTTCCAGCAGACGGTTCAGTTCTTTCTGACCGGATACTTCAATTCCTTCCGCCAGTTTTTTGCGGTCGGCTTTCGGCAGAGTGCTGACATATACTTCACTGATATAGCTCGGTTTGTCACTGCCGGCAGGAAAGACGGCTAATTTTTTCTCAAATTCCCGCAGCCAATAGATTTCTTCTGCGGCAGAGCGTTCCGGGGCGTCGGACGAAAGAGAAGAGACGACGGTTCCGGAATTTTCGTCCGGTTCGGTGAGTGCCGCGCTTTCAGGGGAAGCTGTCCGGGAAGTGATCAGGATACAGAGCAGTAATATGCCGCCTGTCATCATCATCAGATTTTTCATTGTGGTTTCACCTCGCTGTTATTTTTGGGGAAAATTGCGAAATTATTCAAAAAATCCAGAAATTTTTTCGGTGAAATTACAGATATTGAATTTCAGTTTTCCGAATTTAAAAAAAAACATTCCATTTTTATAATTTTATGGTATAATAGCATAGGTGACTTGTCAAACTTAATGATAGTTTACATTACGTCTTTCAGAAACGCTGTCCGGGATCAGCGGATCAGGCTTTTGGTAAGAGGAGGTAATCTGAATTTATGAGAAAGACAGATATCAATAAGTATAATGAAGATGCATCCGGAGTGGCTTCGGTTTCTCCCAAAACGGCAGTCAAGGAAGTTGGCCGGTTTCTGGGAAAAACCGTACTGACGGTGATACTTCTGTTGATCCTGACCGGAATCGTACTGGGTGTGTCGATCATCTTCTATATTGTCGGCATTTTCAATGAGCCGTCCAATATCAACCTCAATAAGCTGAAGCTGAATATGACCAGTCATGTACTGGTGCTGAATGACAGCGGCGAGTGGGAGGACTACCGCCAGCTGTACTCGACCGAAAACCGTGTGTGGGTGAACTTCAAGGATATTCCCCAGAAGATGATCGATGCACAGATCGCCATCGAGGATAAGCGTTTCTATGAACATAACGGTGTGGACTGGTACCGTACCGGCGGCGCTATCTATAGCCTTGCTACCGGCACGAATGATTTCGGCGGTTCCACCATTACCCAGCAGCTTATCAAGAATATTACCGATGACAATGAAGTAAGTATTACCAGAAAGCTCCGTGAAATTTCCCGTGCCCTGAAACTGGAACAGGAATATTCCAAGGACGATATCATGGAAGCGTATCTGAATCTGGTCAACTACGGCAGCGGCTGCCGCGGCGTTCAGTCGGCAGCAAGACTTTATTTCAATAAAGATATCCGGGACTGCACCTATGCCGAATGTGCGGCAATCGCCGGTATCACCCAGAACCCGTATGCGTTTGACCCGCTGTCCTTCCCGGAGAAGAACAAGCAGCGCCGTGAGATCGTTCTGGATGAAATGCATAATCAGGGGATCCTTTCGGATGCGGAATATCAGGAAGCTATGAAAGAATCCGAAAATATGAAGTTTGTCGGTTATTATATCGATGATGATGACGATGAAGATCTCAGTGACTGGAACTGGTATGATGACAGACTGTTCCGTGACGTTACGGCGGATCTTGCCAAGCATCTGAAAATCAGCACTGACGCTGCGGAGGATATGGTCTACAGCGGCGGTCTGAATATTTACAGCGCCATGGATAAGCATGCCCAGGAAAGCGCTGAAAAACTGGTGCTGGATTGGAAAACGCCGGATGATCCGAAACTGGATGTCGGTTTCATCATGATGGACTTTGAAGGACGGGTTCTGGCAACCGTCGGCGGACGTGCTCAGAAAGACGGACGTCTGTTATGGGATAATGCTTCTCAGGCGGCGCTGCAGCCCGGTTCTACCATCAAGCCGTTGTCTTCCTACTGTCTGGCGCTGGAAGATAAGAATATCAATTTCTCATCCCTGATCGACGATAATCCTGTCATGGGATGGAGCTATAGTTCCGACGGTAATGCGGTGGTAGGTCCGAAGAACTGGTACGGCACCTATTATGGCCCGATCACCGTCACCAAGGCGCTGAATATCTCTTCCAATGCCGCAACCGTCAGTGTTCTGAAAATGGTCGGCATGGAACGGAGTTACCGTTTCCTGACGGATAAACTTAACTTTACGCATCTGAATGAAGAACATGACATTGAAAATATGGCAGGTCTTTCCATCGGTGGTTTCTATGGCGGTACCACCGTTCAGGAGATCACCGCAGCTTATAATATTTTCTGTAACGGCGGCTATTACTATGAGCCCTACACGTATTATTATGTCACAGACAGTGAGGGTGAAGTGCTGCTCGATAACCGTGACAGAGGTAAGCCGACACAGGCCATCTCCACGGAGACTTCTACGATTATGAACCGTCTTCTTCATGAAGTCGTCAATGTCGGCGAAGAAGAAGGACTGGGTTATCGTGCCGCCATTGACGGCTGGGATATCATCGGAAAGACCGGTACGACCGACAGTTCCTATGATAACTGGTTTGTCGGCGCCTCACCCTATGCCGTAGCCGGTATCTGGACGGGTCATAAGACGCCTTCTGCGATTGCGGAATCGGAACAGAGTAAGGTGCATAATCTGTGGCATGATATCATGGCGGAGTACCTGAAGAATAAAGAAGTGATTTCGTTCTCGCTCGGCGGCAATGTGGAACAGCATGATTTTATGGTAGATTCCGGACTTTTGGTTTCCTATAATACCGGCGGTGTCAGCAGAACCGGTTATTATACCAATGATAATCTTCCGGATTATTATCGTGTCGAAACTTCCAAGTCCAGCAGTACATCGGATGATGACGATTCCGGTGACAGCGGTACCGATGAATCCGGTGAATCGCAGGATCCTGAGGTGACCGATCAGGAGGATTCCGACAGCGAAACTTCCGATACCGAAATCAGTGATACGGATGAGCCGGATACTTCCGATGATGAACCCACTCAGCCCGAAATTGTTCCGGATATCTCGGACGATGATCCAGATATTTCCGGATTGCCGGATATTCCCGATATCCCGGATGTTAATCCGGATGTCCCGGAAGACGGCGGATGATCCTATCGGTTCCGGGATTTCACGGAATCGGACAAACAGGATTCCGAAATAACAGAATGATACAAATATTTGGAAAGAAATAATCAAAGAGATAAGGAGTTTGAATTTATGGTACAGGCAGCAGTCATGGGATACGGAGTCGTCGGCTCGGGTGTGGTAGAAGTATTGACCGGGCATACGGACAGTATTTCGAAACGTACAAAAGAGGAAATCGGGATCAAGTATATCCTGGATATCAGAGATTTTCCCGATAGTCCTTTCAAGGACAAATTCACAAAATCCTTTGATGATATTCTGAATGACGATGAAGTAAAGGTCGTTGCAGAAGTCATGGGTGGGGTGAATCCTGCCTATGAATTTACCAGGAAGTGTCTGGAGAGCGGCAAAAGCGTGGTTACCTCCAATAAAGAACTGGTAGCCACAAAGGGCGCCGAACTGCTGAAGATCGCCAGAGAGCATAATGTCAATTATCTCTTTGAAGCAAGCGTAGGCGGCGGTATTCCGATTATCAGACCGCTCAGCCAGTGTCTGGCTGCCAATGAAGTCATTGAGATTGCGGGTATTCTGAACGGTACCACCAATTTTATCCTTACCAAGATGATCCGTGAGAATATGTCCTTTGAAGACGCTCTTGCCATGGCGCAGCGTCTGGGTTATGCAGAGAGAAATCCTTCTGCCGATATTGAAGGACATGATGCCGGCAGAAAAATCTGTATTCTGGCATCCCTTGCTTACGGAAAACATGTTTATCCCGATTATGTACATACCCAGGGAATTACCGGAATTACATTGGAAGATGTGGCTTATGCGGCATCCTGGGGCGGCGTGATCAAACTCATCGGTCAGGTCAAGCGGCTGGAGGATGAGACACTGGATATCACTGTTGAACCGATGCTGATTGAAAAGTCCAGTCAGCTTGCCAATGTTGACGACGTATTCAACGGGATACTGGTCAGAGGTGATTCCACCGGTGATGTGGTATTCTATGGCAAGGGCGCCGGTAAGCTGCCGACAGCCAGTGCCGTAGTGGCTGATATTATGGACTGCGTCAAGCATCTCAAGAGAAGAAAGTATCTGGATTGGTCGGACGGTGACAGCAGTGTCGTCAAGCCCTATGCCCGGACAAGCTATCCGGTTTATATCAGAGCGCTCAGCAATCTGAGTAAACAGGAAGTTATGAAAAAGGCGGCTGATCTGTTTGTCAATGCCCGTGCCATTGTCAGAACCAATGCTCCCGAAAATGAAATCGCTTTTGTTACCGATGAAATGATGGTGACAGAGCAGGAGAGAGCGGTCGCTGCTTTGGAAGAAGCAGGGATTCAGGTGGTATCAAAAATCCGTATTTCGGATTTATGATTGATAAAAGAAAAATGGAGGAGAGATAATGAGTCTTATCGTACAGAAATTCGGCGGAAGCTCTGTTGCCAATGCGGAACGGGTTTTCAACGTAGCAAGAATCGTCACCGATACTTACAAAAAAGGCAATAAAGTGGTTGTCGTAGTATCTGCCCAGGGTGACACAACGGATGATCTGATCGACAAAGCCAATGAAATCAATCCGGAAGCTTCCAAGAGAGAAAAGGATATGCTGCTGGCTGCCGGTGAGCAGATTTCGATTGCACTGCTGGCGATGGCGATCGAGAAACTCGGTTATCCGGTCGTTTCTCTGCTGGGATGGCAGGCTGGTTTCCAGACTTCTTCCGCTTACACATCCGCCAGAATCAAGAGAGTCAGAACTGACAGGATCGAAAAGGAACTTGATAAGAAAAATATTGTCGTTGTTGCCGGTTTCCAGGGACTGAACCGTTATGAGGACGTCACCACCCTCGGAAGAGGCGGTTCTGATACCAGTGCGGTAGCGATTGCCGCTGCCATGCACGCCGATCTCTGCCAGATCTATACCGATGTAGAGGGTGTCTACACGGCTGACCCGAGAAAGGTTGCCAATGCCAGAAAGCTTCAGACTATTTCCTATGATGAAATGCTTGAACTCGCTACCCTCGGCGCTCAGGTACTCAATAACAGAAGTGTTGAGATGGCTAAGAAATATAATATTGAACTTGAGGTGCTTTCCAGTCTGACGAATGCACCCGGTACTATCGTTAAGGAGGCAGCAAAAATGGAAAAAATGTTAATCAGCGGTGTCGCAAAGGATACAAACGTAGCAAGAGTTTCGGTTGTCGGTGTACCGGATAATCCGGGTCCTGCCTTCAAGATGTTCTCAAAGCTTTCTTCCAAGGGCATCAATGTTGATATCATTCTTCAGTCCATCGGTCGTGACGGTACAAAGGATATTTCCTTTACCGTTGCAAAGGATAATGCAAAGGAT
>CACYCN010000059.1 GCA_902772895.1 uncultured Ruminococcus sp. | reverse complement strand
CTTCGGGTGCTACTACTTTTCCTTCGATAAAATGAATGTTCATGTTATGATTCCTCCTGATCAGATTCGTTAAAATGGATGGTATTAAAAATATGTCCCATACGGTTCTGTTTGGTTTTCAGATAGAACTCGTCATACTGACCGGGGTCAATTTCGATCGGGACACGTTCTTTGATGGTAAAATCAAAGCCTTCCAGACCGTAAATCTTGGACGGATTATTGGTCAGAAGCCGCAGTGACCGGACACCTAAATTCTGCAGGATCTGCGCACCGTTCCAGTATTCTCTCAGATCGGGGGCAAAGCCGAGTCTGAGATTGGCATCCACGGTATCCAGTCCGTTTTCCTGCAATTCATACGCTTTCAGTTTATTGATCAGACCGATTCCCCGTCCTTCCTGACGCATATAGAGAATGATCCCCCGTCCTTCCTGCTGTACCATTTTCATAGCGGTATGCAGCTGATCGCCGCAGTCACAGCGTGCCGAACCGAATACGTCACCCGTCAGACACTCGGAATGGACCCGACAGAGAATGTCTTCTCCGTCACCGATCTCGCCGCAGACCAGGGCAATATGATGTTCTCCGGTGATGTCATTGACAAAGCCATAGATCTGAAAATCACCGTAAGCGGTAGGGAGTTTGGCAGAAGCCTGCTGCTGCATATGATTTTCATGACGGCGCAGATAATCCTGTAAATCTTTGATTGTGATAAAACACAGACCGTGTTCTTTGGCAAGTTCCCACAATTCCGGTGTACGCATCATGGTACCGTCATCCCGCATGATCTCACAGCAGAGACCACATTCTGCCAGTCCTGCTAAGCGGCAGAGATCAACGGTCGCTTCCGTATGACCGTTGCGGACGAGTACACCGCCCTTTCGTGCCGTCAGCGGAAAGACATGACCCGGACGGCGCAGATCACCCGGTCGGGTATCGGGATCGGCACAGGCACGGCAGGTGTAACCCCGTTCTTCAGCGGAAATGCCGGTAGTGGTATTCACATGGTCAATGGAAACGGTAAATGCCGTGCTATGATTATCCGTATTTTCCGCCACCATCTGCGGCAGGTCGAGCCGTCGGGCAATTTCCTGAGACATGGGGGTACAGATCAGACCCCGTCCGTATTTTGCCATAAAGTTGACATTTTCGGTAGTGGCGAACTGAGCGGCACAAATCAGATCGCCTTCATTTTCTCTGTCGGGATCGTCCGTACAGAGAATCAGTTTTCCGGTTTTCAGCGCTTCCAGCGCCTCCGGAATGGTATGATACTGATATTCCATATTAAAACCTCCGGAAATACCGCTATCGGTATTTCAAAGTATAATTTATGATTGTCATGCGATAGAAAAAGAACAAGCGGCTTCACCGCTCTCCGTACGATTAAAGAAATCCATGTTCGGCAAGAAAGGATTCCGTGATACGACCGGAAGAGGACGGAGGAGAGGATTCCGCAGGAGTAAGCAGTCGCCGGACATATTTCCCGATGATATCGTTTTCCAGATTGACCGTATCGCCGGGATGTCGGCGGAGCAAAGTCGTCTGTGAAGCGGTATGAGGGATGATCGAAACGGTAAAGCTGTCGCTGTCAAGCGATGCGACGGTCAGACTGATGCCGTCAATGGCAATCGAGCCTTTTTCCACGATCAGCGCGAGAATGGCATGATCGGCACGGATCCGGATCAATACGGCATTCTGTTCCTGCTGTAAGGAAAGGACGGTTCCGGTACCGTCAATATGACCGGAGACAATATGTCCGCCGAAGCGGCCGTCCGAAGGCATGGCTCGTTCCAGATTCACGGTATCTCCCCGACGAAGTTGTCCCAGACTGCTGCGCCGCAGGGTTTCCGGCATGACATCGGCAGTAAAGCCGTCCGGATTCAGACGGGTGACGGTCAGACAGACACCGTTGACGGCAATTGAGTCGCCGATGTGGGTTCCTTCCAGTACGGTATGACAGCGGATCTGCAGTTCACCTGAGTGACCGCCGTTCAGAACGGCACCGATGGTGCCGACTTCTTCAATGATTCCCGTAAACATCCCCAAGGCCTCCTTTGATATCGTATTCCAGCAGAATATCATCTCCCAGTATGGTGACGGTGCGGTGGGAAAGGGCTACGGCATGATCGGGATGATCGGCACCCTGACCTTCTACCGGTGACTTGGCGTCCCTGCCGCCGAGGAGTTTCGGCGCAAGATAGGCATAGAGATGATTGACGATTCCGCTGCGCAGGGCGGCTTCATTCAGTTCTCCGCCGCCTTCGATCAGTACGCTGGCAATCTGACGTTCTCCCAGCAGTTTCATCAGGGCTTTCAGATTCACTTTGCTTTCAGAGGACGGCAGAACCGCTACGTCAATGCCGCATTCTTTCAGGGCAGAGACTTTTTGGGGCTCTGCTTCCGTGCAGGCGATCAGGGTAGGATAATCCTTTGCCGTCCGGCAGAGACGGCTTTGCAGCGGGATGCGCAGATGGGAATCCGCAATGACCCGCAGCGGCTGATGAGCGCCTTCCTGACGGCAGTTCAGCAGGGGATCATCCGACAGTACCGTACCGATCCCGGCTAACACGGCACTGTAAAATCCCCGCAGCCCATGCACATGCTGACGGGCTTCCGTTCCGGTGATCCATTGAGAAGCACCGGTATAAGCGGCAATTTTACCGTCAAGCGTCATGGCGTATTTCATGACGACATAGGGAAGACCTGTGGTGATATAGTGAAAAAATACGGGATTGAGCCGATCGCATTCTTCACGCAGGAAATCTTCTGTGACTTCCACGCCGTGCTGCCGCAGCAGGGCAGCGCCCTTGCCGGAAACAAGCGGATTCGGATCCCTTGAACCGATAAAGACTCGTCCGATCTGATGTTCCAGGATGGCTTCGGTACAGGGAGGTGTCCGTCCGTGATGACAGCACGGTTCTAAGGTGACATATAAATCGGCGCCTTCGGCACTTTCGCTGAGAGAGGCAAAGGCATTGCGTTCCGCATGGAGCTCTCCGCATTTCCGATGATAGCCTTCCCCGATAATCCGTCCGTCTTTGACGATAACGGCGCCGACTAACGGGTTAGGAGCGGCAAATCCGCCTGCCTGTTGCGCCAGCGCAATGGCACGGCGCATATAGTCTTTGGATTCCATGAATCTCCTCCTTTCAGGGCAGTAAAAAAGCCCTGAGGAT
>CACYCN010000058.1 GCA_902772895.1 uncultured Ruminococcus sp. | reverse complement strand
TCGCCATAGCCGGGGATATCCACATAGGTATCACGCAGTAAGGATAGCATTTTCAGTTTTTTATGGCGGGTATCGATCGAGAACAGGATCATGGTATCGGAATTGCCGACATCGGCATTCTTACGGGTATCTTCACCGAACAGCATGATATTCAGAATACCGGGATCATTGAGCAGTTCTCCTTCATAGGCGCTGACTTCATGGGTAGAAGTCTGGCGGGAGGTCTGCTGGGGACTTTTGGACTGTGCTGAAGTTTCCTGCTGAGCCGGCTCCAGTTCCTGATAGTTGATGCGGTGAAAATACGTATAAATGACAATGAATACGGCTCCTGCCATGACTAACAGTACACAGAGCAGGGATGCCAGTATATTGATGATCAGACGATATTTCGGAAGTTTCCGTGAGATTGGTTTTTCGTCTTTGATAAGATCGGAAGATGTCTTTCTGTTCCGTGAGGAATCGGAAGGAAGGGAACGGCCGGAGCGGTTACTATAATAGGAAACCTCCGTGAACTGTTCTTTTTTTCCTTTTGACGATCGTTTTTCCGTTCTCTTTTTTTCACTTGACATATGATTGTCTCCTTAGCTGTATCGAAATACAGAGCTGCAAAAGATAAACTGACTCATATATTATATATGAGTTTGTCAGGATAAGCAAATAAATTCCGAAAAAATGTAGCCATTGATAGAATTATTGACGAATATCGACAGATTATTGTGGATTTTAGCCTGTAAATAACACATAAAGTGAAAAAAACAGCCGCTTTTCAGAGACTGATATTCTGTTCATCGAGTGACAGCCGGTAAGACGGAAGAAATTCCTGGATAAAAACGGATACTTCCGGCAGATTCATCTGATTCAGTGAGGTAATCAGTTCGGTTTTGGCACGGTTGAATTCCAGATTGCCCATACGTTCTTCTTCGATGCACTTGATCAGGGCGGAAAGTTTATCGGCAGCCTTGACCAGAGACAGCGTATAAGCGTCTGTCTTTTCCGGCAGCAGTAATTCACGGTATTCTTCACGGAGAGCCTCCGGCAATGTGGAAAGCAATTGTTCCGCCGCTTCCGCTTCAATGTCTTTATAGGCATTGCGCATGGTCTTGCTGGAATATTTGATGGGGGTCGGCAGGTCGCCGGTGATGATCTCGGTACAGTCATGGAACAGCGCTACGGCGGCAGCGTGTTCCGGATCCAGATGATTTCCGAATCGTTTATTACTGATGACGGCAAGGGCGTGTGCCAGCATCGCTACCGTCAGACTGTGTTCACTGATGTTTTCCTGTCTGGTATTATTCATCAGCGACCATCTGTTAATGTATTTCATTCGTGACATAATGGCAAAAAAATGATAACTCATCTCTGTTCCTCCTCGTTTTCCGCTGCTCAACATGGTTTTGTCTCACAGAAGCTTTCCTCTATACTCTATCACACTTTCCTCCCTTCTTCAAGCGAGAACTCCTGGCAATTTCGGAAATCATTTTTCTCCGGGGCGTTTTCTTGGAGGGAAACCTTTCGAAAAAGCCGTATGGAGAAAATAATGTTGCATTGTTGTCATAATCAGAAGGATCGTTCCGATGGAGTCAATAGTGTTTTTTTAGGAAGGTGGGCTGGGGAGAGTCCTTTGTTTTTAAACAAAGGGTTTCCCCCGAAGAAAAAGACGGAAGAAAAATGAAATAAGAGTAGATTTTTAGGGAAGAGTGTGGTACAATTGGAAAATGACGAAAGGAGTGCAGGTGAAACACTTGTACTCCGGAGGTTCAGCTTTGAAAAAAGGAGGTAGAAACATGACAAAAGCAAGAACCTTGCTGAATGTCAAGAAAAATTATTATCTGCGCTCGTTTTTATGGGCGCTGGGACTGGCATTTCTGATTTTTCTGCCGTGGATGATCTATAACTACGGTTATTTCTTTTTCTATGGCGACTTTAATGTCCAGCAGATCCCGTTTTATCAGATGATCCATGACTCGGTCAGAAACGGCAATATCGGTTGGAGCTATACCACCGATCTGGGTGCCAATATTATCGGTTCCTATAGTTTCTATATGATGGGAAGTCCTTTCTTCTGGATCACGATGCTGTTCCCGAGTGAGGCGGTACCTTATCTGATGGCACCGCTGCTGATGATTAAGATGGCACTGGCGTCTCTGGGCGCCTATACTTACCTGAGAAGATATGTCAAGAATCAGAACTATGCGGTATTCGGCGCATTGCTTTACGCTTTTTCCGGTTTTGGTGTCTATAATATCTTCTTTAACCATTTCCATGAAGCAATGCTGATCTTTCCGTTCATGCTCGCAGCCGTAGATGCCTTTATCTATGAACAACGAAAGGGCGTTCTGGCATTTACCATCTTTGCTGCCTGCTTCATGAACTATTATTTCTTTACCGGTCAGGCGGCGTTTATCTTTATCTACTGGTTCTTCCGTATGAGAACCGGCAGTTTCCGTCTGACGATCAAAGAATTCATTCGTTTTGTGGTGGAAGTGCTGCTGGGATTTCTGGCAACGGCAATTATTCTCTTTCCGTCCATTCTGTCGGTTCTTCAGAATTCCAGAGTCAACAGTTCGCCCAGCGGCTGGGGAGCTGTCGTTTATTCCAGTGAACAACGCTATGTTCATATTCTGGAAGCGTTCTTCTTCCCGCCCGATATGCCGGCTTATGCGAACTTTACCCCCGATTCCGGCGCCAAATGGGCATCTGTTGCCGGTTGGCTGCCCCTGTTCAGTATGGTGGGCGTATTCTCGTTCTATAAGATCAAGACCCATAAGTGGCTGCGGATTCTGATTCCGGTACTGTTTGTGATGGCGTTTGTACCGATCTTCAACAGTATGTTCCAGCTGATGAATTCCTCTTACTATGCCCGTTGGTTCTATATGCTGACCCTGATGCTGTCTTTGGCAACGGTGCTGTGTCTTGACCATGAGGAAACCAACTTTAAACCGGGACTCAAGCTTACCTTTATCATTACCGCCGTGATCACTCTGCTGATCGGTGTGATGCCGAATACTTCTACCGATACCAACGGCCAGACAGTGACTACTTACGGTATTGAAAAATATCCGGACCGTTTCTGGGTATGGGTTGCCATTGCTTTTGTCGGTCTGATCGGACTTGCCGTTGTTCTGTGCTTCCGTAAGAGAGAAAAAGCGTTTATCCGTGCCGTCAGTATTGCACTGTCAATTCTCATTGCCGGCTATGGCAATGTCATGATCGGTGTTGGTGTGCTGAATGCCAGCTATCAGCGTGACTATATTATTGACAACGGTATCAAAAACCGCGGCGCCTTTGATGATCTGGAAGACCTGCATGAAGTCCGTTCGGATTTCTATGATGAAATGGATAATATGGGAATGTATTGGCAGATCCCCACCATTCAGGCGTTCCAGAGTATTGTACCCGGTTCGGTGATGGAATTCTATAAATCCGTCGGTGTAGAGAGAAGCGTCGGTTCCCGTCCGAAAACGGAAGTCTATGCGATCCGCAGTCTGCTGGCCTGTAAATATCTCTTTGACAATAATAAGGATTCCAAGAAATTTGCCGTTTCCAAGACCTATAACCTGATGCCTGGTTGGGAGTTCCTGGAAAAGAAAAACAACTACAGCGTTTATGTCAACCAGTATTATATTCCCTATGGCTTTACCTATGATACGTATGTGTCGCAGAAGGAATATGATGACTGTACCGAAGCCAACAGAAGTAAGCTTATGCTGAAATCCATTGTTCTGTCGGATAAGCAGATCGAAAAATACGGTGACTTCCTCGAACATGACAGCAAGCTCTCGGAATACAACTACACACAGACAGAGTATTTCGATGACTGTAATGCCAGAAAAGAACTGGTTTGCTCTTCTGTCAAGTTTGAAAATAACCTCATTACCGCCGAGATTGAGACGGGTGATTCTCCTGAACTGGTTTGTTTTGCGATTCCCTATGAAGGCGGCTGGAGCGCAGAAGTGAACGGGGAACAGGCTGAGATCGAAAAAGTCAATGTCGGTCTTATGGCAGTCAAAGTAGCAGGTAATTCACATTCTACGATTCGTTTTACCTATCATACTCCGGGTCTTGCCCTGGGCGCTGCGGTATCCTGCGGAGCGGTGGTACTCTTTATTGCCTATATGATTCTCTGGAAGGTTCCCAGCAAACGCCGTAAGGACGGGCTGTATCTTGTCGATGATGATGCGCCGGAATCGGAAGCTGACCGTGAGAATTTTGTGATTGCTACCAATGACGTTACGGTTGATAACGATCAGGATTCGATCTCTGTCGAACACAGCGGTATCACGGAAGACCTTGCTCTGATGGAAGATGAAGAAGGCGAGATTGAAGCTATGGCAGGGGATCTCCCGGAAGAAGAGTATCCTGAGATTGCCGGGGATGCTGACGAACCGGAGTTGTTCAAGGCTCCGGAAACTCCTGAGACCACTATACCGGATCCTGTTTCCGATGGCGCGCAGGAGATCAGAATGATGTCTGTCCGTCCGATTGATGAATCCGATCAGGACGAATCATAGTTGCGGAACAGTCTCAGGACACTGACCTGAGACTGCCCTTCTGTCTGGGTTTACAAAAAAATCACAGGTACGCTTTCCGGAAGGAAAGGTACCTGTGATTTTTTATCTGTCAGTTTATTTCCCGGAGCGGCACGTTCCGGTGTGCGGAATAGCCTTGCATCCTTTTTTTCAGAGCCGTTGTCCGATGCAGTTCGTATCGGTTGCTTCGGTGAGTTTAACGGCGACAATGCGGTTGATATCTTCTTCGGAAGCCTGTGTCAGTACGGGGGTATAGTTCATGGTATAGCCCTCATAGAGTCCGCTCCGGTGACGGGTTTCGATCAGAACCTGTTCCGTTCTGCCAAGCTGCGACTGCAGAAAGGCTGCCGTACATTTCTGTGCCGTCTGTGCCATACGGGCGGCGCGTTCTTTTTTGACGGCAGGGGATAGCTGATGGGGCGCCTGATCGGCGACAGTCCCCGCCCTTCGGGAATAGGGAAATATATGGGTCCTGGCAAAGCCGATTCTTTCAACGAAATCCATGGACTGTCGGAATTCTTCTTCCGTTTCACCGGCAAATCCTACCATGACATCCGTGGTAATGGAAGCATTATCGAAAATCGAACGGATATTCCGGACAATGGTTTCATATTCGGCAGTGGTATAGTGTCGGTTCATGCGGCGCAGGGTGGCATCACAGCCGCTTTGCAGGGAAAGATGAAACTGCGGACAGAAATTCCGATAACCTGAAAGAATTTGCAGGGTTTCGGGATCCATGGATTCCGGTTCCAGTGAGCCCAGACGGATCCGGATATCCGCACTTTCACAGGCAGTTCGCACCGCATCCGCAAAGTGAAGTCCGATATCACTGCCGTAGGACGAGAGGTTAATGCCGATGAGTACCACTTCCTGATAGCCGTTGGCGGCATAATTCCGGATGGCATTTTCGATCTCGTTCAGCGAACAGGAACGTACCCGTCCTCGGGCATAGGGAATGATACAGTAGGAACAGAAACGGTTACAGCCGTCCTCGATTTTCAGAAACGCACGGGTCCGTCCGACAAAATCATCGACAATCAGTGTTTCATAGGCGTCTTTCTTTTCGTAGTCTTCCACAAAGGTCAGACGGTTCTTGGCGGCAAAATAGCGGTCCAGTGTCGGAATCAGATCGCTCCTCCGTTTATTGCCCAGAACAATATCCACTTCTTTCAGCCGGTCGCCAACCTGCGGGAATGCCTGCGCCATACAGCCTGTCAGAACAATGATCGTTTCAGGATCTTCACGCCGCAGCCGATGAATGAGTTTGACAGCCTTGGCTTCACTGACCTGCGTAACGGCACAGGAATTCACGATGGAAACATCGGCATTTTCATTTTCGGCGGCCAGTTCATAGCCATGTTCCTTCAGATCACGGAACATCGCCTGGGATTCATATTGGTTGACTTTACATCCTAAAGTAATGATTTTTGCTTTCATAAGACATCCTTTTCCTGTGGTCATTAAAGACATAAAACAGTCTTGATTTTTGGTAATTATTAGTTCATGATACAAAATTTTCAGAAAACAAAATTATGGTGTCATATCGTATTGACCCGGGGTGAAATTGCTGATAAAATGAGTACATAACAAACGAATCAAACAGGTAACAGTAAACAGGAGGTAAAAAAATGTATCGTACAAAGATTTTCCTTCATGACATTGTCAATGTCAAGAACTTCGCAGCCATGACCGCTAAGTATGATAAGCTGAAGATCAATCTGATTTCCGATATTTATACGATTGATGCCCATTCCCTGATCGGAATTATCAGTCTGGATATTACTACCCCTGTTACCCTGGAAATTCCTGACGAAGATCCGCCTGCAGAGTTCCTCGAAGATATCAAGCCTTTTCTGTATGTAGAAGAATAATTGACTCCGGCGCTTCACCTGATGTGAGGCGCCGTTTTTTTATTTTGACAGTAATCATTCTTCGTCCAGTTCCAGGGAGAGGGCTTCCCATTCTTCATACATGGTATCAAGTTTATTCTGTTCCTCCGAAAGCTGTTGTGAGAGGGACATGGTTTTTTCATAATCGCTGACAGTTTCCGGTGCATTGAGTCGGGTATCGAGTGCCGTGAGCAGGTCTTCCTGTTCCGCAATCTCCGTTTCCAGCCGTGCCAGTCGTGCCTTGTTTTTACGGCGCCGGGCGTCACGTTCTTTTTTATTCTTGAATTCGGTTTGTTTTTCGGGCTGTTCGGTATGTTCCTTCCGGGGAGTACGGAACGGTTCGAATTTTTTCAGGAAGCTTTCATAATTTCCTTCAAAGACGGCGATCCCGTCCGGCGTCAGATAGAAGATTTTGTCCGCCAGATGATTGATCAGATATCGGTCATGGGATACGATCAGAAGGGTGCCTTCATAATCTGTCAGCGCATCCTGCAGGGCTTCACAGGAATTGATATCCAGATGGTTGGTCGGCTCGTCCAACAGCAGAAAATTCGCACGGGAAAGCATCAGTTCTGTCAGCAGTACCTTGGCTCTTTCCCCGCCGCTCAGCGTCGAAAGCGGTTTGAAAACATCGTCATTCCTGAAAAGCAGGCGAGCCAGTGTACTGCGGATCTCGGTATTGGTCATGGAGGGAAAGGCGTCCGCAATTTCTTCAAAGACGGTTTTATTACTGTCCATGCCGGTCTGGATCTGGTCATAGTAACCGGTTTTGACGCCTGTGCCGAAACGGATCCGTCCGGAATCGGCCTGGTATTGTCCCAGCAGGGTCTTGATCAGGGAAGTCTTGCCGCAGCCGTTCGGTCCCAGAATGAAGATTTTATCTCCCCGGTGAATTTCCATTTCAACATTACGGAATAACGGTACTTCTCCGAAACCAAGGGACAGGTTTTGGACTTCCAGGACATCCTCACCGCTTTGCTGACTGATGCCGAGTTTCATTGTCATAGCTTCCGGTGATGATTCCGGTTTCCGGAGATTTTCTTCCAGACGGTCAATGATTTTTTGTTTGCTTTCGGCGGTTCTGATATTTTTTTCACGGTTCCAGCGCCGCTGCTGTTCGATAATTCCTTCCAGACGGTTGATCTCTTTCATGGTATTATCATAAACACGCTGTGCCGCCAGTCGTCTTTCATTACGCTGGGGAAGATAGGCGGAATAGTTTCCTTTATAAGGGGTCATTTTTTTATTTTCCAGTTCAAAGGTTTTATTGGTGACCTTAT
>CACYCN010000057.1 GCA_902772895.1 uncultured Ruminococcus sp. | reverse complement strand
TTTTTTCAAAAAATTTCAAAAAAACGCTTGACAAAACAATAACACGGTGATATAATCTAATAGTCGTCAGGAACGATACAAAAGAATAGTTGGTGTTGATGACGTTGAGGGTCCACCCGTTCCCATGCCGAACACGGCAGTTAAGCTCAATGGTGCCGAAAATACTTGATTGGTGACGATCCGGGAAGATAGGAAGATGCCAACACATAAAAGCAGCCACCCAATAGGGTGGTTGTTTTTTTGCTTAAAAGACGAACCCAAAAGCACCCCTGTCACGGCAATCAACCGGCACAAATGCCGTGCCGCCGTGACAGGGGTCTGTTTTGGGAATTAACAGATCATTTACCAACGTCAGTTAAGACAGACAACGCACCGAAAGCGACATACGGAAGCAAGCGGAACGGCATCTGCCGGAAGAAGATCATCGAAACAGGAAGAGTTATTCTGCCAGAAAAGCGGAAACGATACGGATAGATTTTTCGGCAGCGCTTTTACTGAACACGGCATATTCCACCGCATCATCTTCCTCGCTCATACTGTCAGAAATGGACCGCAGGATAGCAAAGGGCACACGGTTGACATAGCATACATGACCAATACTACCGCCTTCCATCTCACAGGCAACCGCCCCGAATTTATCATTCAAAGCCATTCGTTTTTCGTTACCGCTGATAAACTGATCCCCGGTAGCCACCGTACCGATGACCACTTTTTGTTCTCCGATCTGTTCACAGGCTTTCACGAGTTGATCTCTGAGTGTCTTATCGCAAGGCAGAAAGACCAGTTTTTCTTGGGGGAGGAACAATTCACCGGGACGATCCCCGATAACGGTAGTATCCATATCATGCTGGACGACATTTTCCGCGATCACAACAGAACCGACATGTGTTTTGAGACTGGTACTGCCGCCGATACCGGTATTAATCACCGCATCCGGCGCAAAACGCAGCACCATTGTCTGAGCGGCAATTGCGGCATTGACTTTACCGATACCGCATTGAGCCACCACACAGTCTTTACCGCCGATACGTCCCACCGTATAGCGGGTTCCGCTGATAACTTCATCTTTGCGGTCCGACATTTTATCAATTAACCCATTCACTTCAATATCCATAGCGCCAATAATTCCAATCATTTCACAAACTCCTTTTCATTTACAATATTATTTCAACGGCAGCTGAGAGAGCAGCTCTTCAGCCTGTTTCAGATTCAGCTGTTTAATCGTATAGACCAAATTTTTTTCATAATAGACATACACTTTCACCGAACATTTTCCGGACACTTTCTGAAAAATACTCTGTGTCATTTCAATTCTGGCAATTTTACGGAACGGGATATGATAACGTTTCAGAGTAAGCTTATGATAGGTACACAAAATGAGATGTCGGTTACCGACCGCAAGATGCGCACGATGATAAGCAAAGATCCGAAAAGCGACCCACCACAGCAGAACCAGAAACACCAATACCGCTGCAGGGAACAGCATTTCCGCAATGGCACCCAGTGAGAAAACAAAATTCAGCACCAGATAAACGGCCATCAAACCGACCCAGATCAACGGATAATACAGGTAGCTCCACCAGGAACCCTTCACAGGGCGAAGTGATTTTTCTTCCCGTGGCAGGATACCGAGTACTTCCTGCAATTTCTGATCCAGTTCCCTTTTACGGACAGGAGGAATCATCATCCCCTTATCCCCCTTAAGTTTACCGGAACCGATAACCGTAATTCCGGCACTATGAAGTCTGAAAATCCTCATCAGAAGGCTCTGATCTTCGGAAACACAAATAATTCCGTTAAATCTTGTCAGAACCGTAGCCGGACTCACCAGCCCTCTTGTAATCACCAGATAATCCCCGGAACGATAAGACGTAAACCTCAGATATCTCTGATACGTCAGGACAATCGAGATCACCCAACACGCAAGGATCAGCAGAATGACCAATGCTACGGCAGGTGAAACGACACTTGCGAGAATTTCACCGCCCGGGTTAAGAGACTCCTTGACCAATTCACTGGTTTTTTCCTTACCCAAAAGACTTCTCAGCCGAGAGAAAACCGGAATCACAAACAGCAAACCCGACGCCGGATTGGACCAGAATAAAGAGGCAAGCAGAATCTCGAGAGGTCCGGAACGATAGTAAGAAGTATGAGGCAAACCTTTCATAATGAGCTGACGGAAAACCTCCGCCTTCTTTTTGGACAAATAGGCAGAAGCGTCACATTTTCTACTGGAACCGGCGGGCGTATCGATGGATACCTTCACAGCGCCAAAGAAAGAAGCCATCAGATCATAATGAAAAGCGATCGTCTGCATTTTATCGAAGAAAATCGAATAATCCTTTTGAAACAAAATACCTCCTCTGAGAAAAATCCGGTCTTCCCCCAAGCGATAACGGCTTTTCCGATAGAGTGTCACAGAATAGGAGATAACCACGATAGCATAAATAGCATTGAGTCCCAATGCGCTGATCATTTCAAACCATCCCTGGGGATTGAATAAGAGCTGCATCAGGATAGAAAAGAGAATCAATAATACAGAAAGTTTCAGATTTTTCAGAATCGAGAACGGATGTGTTTTTTTATACCGTTCCTCCTTAATCATCCCGCCTCACCTCCGTCCGATACTCTGATTCAAAAGCAGCACTGCATCAACCATATCCTATGAAACAAAACGACACCGGTTACTCCTGAGCCATTTCAGCCTGTTCGACTTTTTGTTTCAGTTCATAGGCATTTCTGAGTGAGATCTCATAGATTCTTTCCCGAGAACCGGCCATCATCAGATAGACGGTACAGACCTTGAAACGTTTCTGAATAAACCCCTGAGAAATGAGACAATACTGGATATTCGAAAAATGGATCTGTGAGTACTTATGGATAAAAAAACCTTTATTGACAATCACCGAGGCGCCCTTGAGATAACAGACACAGCTATAATAATACCCGGGGATATATAAGAAAATCAGCAAGAAATAAAGGATCAGCAAAAGTGCCTCCAGCGCCATTGCCGTCAATGGAAAGAAGACAAACAAACCTCCCAGCAGCATCGATAAAAACACCAGTCCGATTCCGGCGCGGATTCTCCAGATCCAGATACAATGTTCCGAAATCAGATTCATCGACTGATTTTTTTTCTGGCTCATTTTCCACACCTCCCCGAATCAACTGGAATTATTTTTATTATACCACGTTTCCGCCATTCTGCACAATGCTTTTCTCCACCATTTCACAAAATTTCAAATAATTGTGCATCAACTTCATTTTAATGCCCCCACTATTATCCTGCTCCCATCCATTCTCGCATATGTATGTCACAGCGCAGGACAGACAGAAATACATTTTTAACCACCGTCCCAGTCAGAAACTGCTTTCCGGAAATTCCGGCAGCATACGGATTGTGAACCGTTTTCAGCGTTTTTCGGAACAATAATCGGGACAATAACACGCAAAAACGACAAATAAACTCAGAAATTTCCGAGAGATTACCTTTCGTCCCTAAAATCAACCGTTCGTCCCCAAACTATTGCCAAAAAAGCGAAATGTTTATATAATTGTAATTGAAAACAGAATAAAAATATGATATAACAAAGGATAGAGAGAATTCTTCGATGTTGCTGACAGCATATCATGACAGTCCGGAATCCAATTTTCCCCCTGTCTGAACGCAGAATCTTCAGTCAGGCGAAAGCGCAGCGGTAAAATATTCTCACCGTCCGAGCAGAACAAACCGTATCATTTCTTTTCGAAAAAAGCCATGATAGCGGCAAAGTTCACGAATCTTTTCCTTGTGAATTAAGGTGTTGCCTTAATCTATATAATATCTGAAAGGAAGTATTATCAATGAAAGCAAAAGCACTCGTTACAGTAGCCCTTGCAGCTGCCATGGTATCTGCATCAGCCCTGTCCGTCTCAGCAGGAACGCTCTCCAACGAGAATCCGTGGGGAGAAACCGAAGTAATTGCCCGGATCGACGGAAACAGCTCCGGAGAAGTCACTTATACCATTATTATTCCTGATGTCATCGATTTCGGAACATTGGAGCAGCCTCAGATCAATGAAGACCAGTACAAAGATGTCGGATTTACCGTAAAAACAGGTAATACTGTGGAGGGTCTGACACCGTCACAATATATTATGCTCTATGTGCGTGACAAGACGGCTAGCGTTAACGGCTCAAATGACTTTGTGATTGCCAACAAGGTTGATCCGACAAAGACTTTCAAGTATGATGTTTATGATACAAATCCCATCGGTTCTGCCCTGAACATCAACAGCAACGCTATGACATCCACACGCGGCTATGAATTCACAAGTTTTACCCTTGCGAATGAGGAAGTGCAAGGAACGCTTCGTCTGAATGAGCATCAGCTCTACGGCAAAGATATTTCGGAACTTGTCGGTGAATACAGCGGCTATATGATTTTCTTCAGCCAGATCGAGGGAGCATAATTGAACTTTTCATAAGGGCGATACCATGAAACATTTGTTTAAGACAGGCTTGTGCCTGTTGGTGATAATGTTGTCGGTACTGGTACCCCTCATGGTCACTGTCACAGCACAGAGCGGTCACGGCGGCAGCACACAGGTGATTGCCCGCGTTGAGTCGCCTTCAACAGAATCCAGTCAGGAAACACAGCCTGAACAAGAAAGCTCTGAATCCGGAAGTTCCGAACCCAAAAGTTCCGAACCGTCAGAACATAAGCCTGCTCAGACAGGTGACACGGCACTGCCCTTACTGCTGACTGCTGGCGGAATGATCTGTTCCGCCGCCATCATTGCTGTCATTCCGAAAAAACGCCGGTTTCACTCATAAAACACCGTAATGGCAGCTTTTCCGTTAACGACGGAATCTCAACAGAAATCCATGGTGCAGCCGCTTCGCAGGACATTTCCCGGACAACTCCCGGGAATTCACCCCTGCCCGGTCGGATATCACATTCGTCTGCCGTACTGCCGGAAGACCGATGCGAACCTTCTGCATGATACTCTGAAAAGTCAGCATCAGGGAAAGCACTGCCGTTTACGAGTCATCAGAAACAGCCGTTCCGGAACGGACAATCCGGACTAAAAACAGGTACCATTCTTCTTTCATGCAAAAGGATGGTACCTGTTTCTTTTTCTGACAGTATTCCGGAAATCTCAGTCAGATGATAAATCATAATAAGGAAAACAATTTTTAAAAAGATGGGTTCGTTTTGTGGACCTGTTATATCTGATCCTCATCATATCCTCTATTCCGAAAATAAACTGTCTGTACTGATACTCTGAATGCCTGCGGCATGCTGTTTCCCCTGACAGGGAGCATTTACTGTCTTGCTGCGAAAAACCGTTGCGCACATTCAAAAATTTCAAATAATTCTCACGACTTTCACATAAAAAAAAAAAAAAAAAAATCAGCTTTTTTAGGAAAGGGGTTCGGGGGATAACCCTTAAAAAAAAAAAAAAAAGGGTTTCCTCCGAGAA
>CACYCN010000056.1 GCA_902772895.1 uncultured Ruminococcus sp. | reverse complement strand
GGTTTCAATTGTATTTGTAAATAATGCCTTTATACGCGTCGGATCCAATTCATTAGCGTTTTGCTTTGTGGTATTAAACAAATACTGACCGTTTTCAGGATTAATTTCCTGACCGGTAACTTCATCTGTCACAACAAGAGCGGAAGAATACTCAAAGGCATTATTAGATCCTTTTGTTTCCTCGATCGTGAAATGACTTCCGATGTCAAATTGATTTATAAAGTCAGCGGTGTCTTTATCAGCGAGTGTAAACGATCCTTCGGCAGATGTTTTCATACCGGTATTGGTTTCGTTTGTTTTGTTTATGTAATGAGTGTACTCCTTGTTTGCCGAAGCAACGCCGTTGGTTTTGTGAGTAAATACAAACGAATCATTTTCAGCCTGCTGCGCCGCGGCGTCCTTAAGTCCCTGGTTTACGTTCTCAGTAGAAACCTGCTTTTCCGTAATGAATTCGTTGCTGACCGGTGTAAAACTGAAACCGAACTTGAGGTTTGATTCATGCATTCCGCGCTCCATATAATACAGAGTCATTGTGTGCACAACGTTAGGATTTGTGTTGTCTATTTCAAAGGAAGTATTGCGGGATACGCCGTTCACCAGCTGAACCGAGTTCTGTACGGTGACAGTCTTATTGGCAAAGTTGATTGAGCCTGTTGTTTCCGCGTGGTCGCCGCCCAGATCCAATACGAGTTTTCCGTCGATAAATACCCAAAGGTCGTCATCACCCGAGAAATTGAACACCTGATCTACGTCGTTGATCTTTCCGCCTTCGCCGAGCGTAAAATCAATTTCCATTTTTAAGCCGAAGCCGAGATCCTTGCCGTATCCGTTATTTGAGCTTGTAGTATCGAAAGGCATAAAGCTGTATCTGCTGTTGTAACCGTTCTTTACGCCGTAGCTTGTTCCCTCGCCGTATTGCATAACCGGAGAACCGGAAGTAAGGTTATCAAAATAGATGTTATTTGTGGCGTACTTACTGTCAAATTCATAATAATCATATTCGCCCGTTGTTCCGTTAGCATAAGTCGTCCAGGAACCGGAGGTTTTATACATGGGATTGTTTCCGCTTTCAATAGACATAACCCCTGTTTCATTCCATGTTTCGTCATTACCCGGGTTTATACGCAGAAAATTAACATATTGATATCCCGAAGGAATGTCGGCATAATAGTAATTATTTCCCAGAGATGTCATAGCAATCTGAATGCTGTTACTTCCACTCGAGTTGTTTGAAAAAGACGCGACCGAATACGCGTTGGAATTGCTCCACCAGTTATCAGCATACAGATAAACTCTGGAGGTCGGTGTGACGGTGTTTTTCTTAACCGGGAAAGATGAATCGATAATAGTCGCAAGAGGCTGACCGGTTGAATTTCCGGATGTCAGCCAATCTTTATTAAACATCATCATTTCGGCACCGTTTTCGTTGGCGGCTCCCGCTTTGTAATGATAGATTGCGCCGTCTGTGTTTACCGTTCCCGACAGTCCCGTAAGCGCTTTGTTGTTTCCGCCCAAGCTGTTTGAGTCGTTAACGCGGTGACCTTGGTGCGCTGTATCACTGTGATAATAACCGGGATCATTATAATAGCCGGGATAGAAGCTGCCGAAATACATCGGATAATCTACATTCTGAGATTCCGCGTAATTGGAGAGCGCGGTGTTAAAAGTTTCATACGGGTTACGATCTCCGATCCCCCCGATCCAACCGTCTTGATAGGCGTCAATGCTGTTATACCAGCTGCCTGAAAACTCATGGTCGGTGTAGTAATCGAAGAATGTGGCGTTTATGTTGGTATAAAGGTTTGGGTTTTCTGTAATAGTGTTTCCCAAGGATGCAACATAATAATTTGAGTTTCCGTTTGCGCCCACAGAAGACAAATTGTCTTCCTTTGCAGAAGATGCGTTATTTATGGACTTGTCATTGACAGCACCCGACGTTTGCAAAGTATTAACGTCAAGACCGCTTTCACCGCCGGCTGAGCCGGCGCCGGAGTTCTCATTGCTTTTGGATTCGGCGTTTTCATCATTAATCAGATATTCATTACTGCCGGCTGAGCTAATGTCATCTGCAACCTGCGCCGCGTTGGAAGAAAGCATGCCTGTTGAACCACAGGACAACAGCATGCATCCGGACAGCAATGACGCAAAGGCTGATTTAAAACGTCGCGTTAGTGTTGGTTTCATTTTATTACCTCCATTTTTTTAAAATTTAAATGATCGCCTTTAACCATGCTTCTGTTTGTTTCTTTTAGTTTTGTAGGCGTCATTCCGTATACCCGTTTGCACGCAGAGCATAATGCTCTTTCGTTTGGAAACCCATTGTTTTGAGCCGCTTCATTTACAGAGCTTTCGAAACTCAACATATCAATTAAAGCATGCTCTAATCTAACAGAATTTAAGTATGTCAAAAAATTCATTCCTGTTGCGTTTTTAAAATAAATTGAAAAATACACCGGAGACAGTCCAACCATTTTTGCCATTTCTGTGCGGCTGATCCGTTTTTGAAAGTTCCTGTCAACATAATCCAACACAGCCTTTGCTTTATAGTGTGTTGTTTTTTTAGCCGGCTTTTCTTCTGCCGATCCATGCACAAGGCACTTGCTCAATAGAATATACAGCAAAGAAAGAACTTCCGAGTGTATCGCCAAATCAATTAATTCATCACTTTCAAGTTGCATAAATCTGATGATTCTATGTAAAGTGTTTTTTAGCTTATTCTGAACCTCAATACCGTTTGATATTTCAAATGAGATTTCATCCAGCGCCGGAAATTGCCTTGCGATATACTGAGAAGAAAGATGGATTGACATATACTTTCCGCCTAACCAATAATCCGAGGCTGAAATCTTATGAATGTCTCTTGCGCTAAACAGAAAAATATTATCCTCGTTTAAAAATCTGCGATTCCCGTTTTTTTCAATAATAAGCTGTCCTTTTAGTATATATACAAGCTCAACATCCTTATGCCAATGCAGTGTTGACAAATGCGGTTGAGAGCCAACATCAATAATCTCTATTTTTGCAGGAAAACTCTTATTAAAGTCAATCGGTTCAAAATTGTAATTTTTCATGTCTGTTCCTTTGATGTAAATAGTTTATTTCCGAAAATGTTTTAAGTTTCTTTGAAATCGTCCCAGTATTATTATAAAAAGCATGGCGTTCC
>CACYCN010000055.1 GCA_902772895.1 uncultured Ruminococcus sp. | reverse complement strand
TCATCGTCGTCATGGTGATGATGGCAGCAGCACTCTTCGTCATGATCGTCATGGTCATGGTCATGATGATGGTGATGTTCATGATCGTGCTCTTCGTCGTGATCGTCATGATCGTGATGATGGTGGTGATGACACTCGCATTCAGGGTCATCACATTCGTCTTCATCCAGCACGTCTTCTACTGTGAGCAGAGCCTTTCCTTCAGTGGCGGAAAGAATCTGCGCACCGGTCAGGTCATCCCAGGGAGTGGTAACAATCGCTGCCTTGTCATTATGAGCTTTGAGCAGTTCCAGTGCCTTGGCAAGTTTTTCATCAGAGACATTCTGCGTTCTGCTGAGAATGATTGTACTGGCGTACTCGATCTGATTATTGTAGAATTCGCCGAAGTTTTTCATGTATATCTTGCATTTGGAAGCATCGGCTACGGTGATGAAGCTGTTCAGTACCACTTCGTCATTGGTGACACTTTTTACGGCGTTGATAACATCGGATAATTTACCGACGCCCGACGGTTCAATGATGATTCTGTCGGGATGATACTCACTGAGTACCTGGTTCAGAGCTTCACGGAAATCGCCGACCAGAGAACAGCAGATACAACCGGAATTCATCTCGTTGATACGGATGCCGGCTTCTTTCAGGAATCCGCCGTCGATTCCGATCTCGCCGAATTCGTTTTCGATGAGAACTAACTGTTCATTCTGGTAGCCCTCTTTGATCAGCTTTTTGATCAGTGTTGTTTTTCCGGCTCCCAGAAAGCCGGAAAAAATATCAATTTTCGTCATGATGTTTCTCTCCTTTTATTTACCGTTCAGGTTTTTCGCCTGTCCTATATTATATACCATTCTTTTCAAAATTTCAATCATCTTGAGCATACCATGATCATTCACTTTACGTTCACTTTCCTTGAAGGGATTCTCTGGGAGAGAACCCTTTCCCCAAAACTGAATAATAAAACAAGATCAGACGGAAAGCTGAAGCAGGGAATTTCTATCGGGATGAAGGATAGGGGTGGTCTCATCTCCGTAGAAGGAGAAAAGATATTCCGATGACAGAATGGTATGGATCCGCTGCATTTCAGGCAGTTCATCCGTAATTTCCCGGAAGTCCTGCTGCAGACCGATGCCGTTGAGTTTGGAAATACATTCTTTTCGTGTCCAGAGACGAAGAAATGCCTTATCCGGTTCCTCACTTTCTTCTAATTGCTGTAGTTCCTGAGAAGAGCAGACTCTGGTAATCGCCGAACGGCTGCGGATCCGGTAATCCATGATATCTACGGCGGTATTGGCGTCTGAAAGAATACAGGCCGCTGCATTTTTACAGTGACTGAAACTAAAGTGAATCTCCGGAAAGTCCGCTAAATACGGTTTTTCATTCTCACGAAAGACGAATTCCGGTTTGACTGATAAACCGTATTCTTTCTGCAGTCCGTAACGCAGCATCAGGTAAACAATGCTTCCGTTGACTCTGTCGATCAGATGACGGCAGCGACTGACTGCCGTTTTGCGCTGTTCACTCAGAAGCGGCAGCATGGATTGATAGAATTCTTCTGTTTCCCGATCGGTATGTTCATAGAGATAGAGCATGCAATCACCTGTGTTTCCTGAATATTGACAATACTATGTCTATTGTAGCAATCCTGTCATAGTCTGTCAATCTGTCTTTTTCTTGTAAACAAACAGTACCTTATCTCTTTCGGGTAAGAACCCCTGAAAGACACAAGGTACTATGTACATGAATAATCACGTTTGGCTGTCCAAACGGCAATGTTATGAATCAAAGAACTGTTGACCTTCCTCTGTGACAAGCCGTTCGGTTTTCGGATACGCAAAGATTTCCGGGTTTTCCGCATTGGTGACGAGGTAGTCGGCAAAAATTGCCGCATACCATTTTGCCATGGCAAGATTATGCATGAGATAATTTCCGCAGTTGCTTGCTGTTGTGCCGGGAACATACTCTGCTTCATTGACCGAACGGAAAGCATTAAGAATCAGATCATAGATTTCCCTGGGTTTACGGTTGCCTTTGAGAATGAGATAGAATCCGGTCAGACATCCCATCGGTCCCCAATAAATGATCTCGTCCTTCCAGTCGGGATCATTGCGAAGGAAAGTGGCGATGAGATGTTCCAGGGAATGCATGGCGGCAACATCAATTGCCGGTTCTCTATTGGGTCTTGTCAGTCTGATATCATAAGTGGTAAGCAGCTGATCGCCGATCTGATCGATCCGACTGGTAAAGATGCCGGGAACGATCAGCGTATGGTCTACAGAAAAACTTGGTATTAAATCCATTGTTCAATCCCTCCGGTTATTCAAAGAATATTTGTACATGACATTTCCGGAATTCAGATATCTATTGATCTGATATTGCGTGAAAGGGTTCCTTTCCGGATTATCTGAAACGGAATCATACTATCATTATACAATAATTCAAGGAATTTGCAACAGCAAATTATTTTACGACACGGAAATCAAATTTTTCAGGCATTTTCTCGGGGAAAACCAGAACCTCCTTCCTGAAAAAGCTGATTTTGCATTTTCTTTTTCACAAACCAGTTATTCTGTTTGTGAATATATGTTGCGACAACGGTTTATTATCTGAAAATGGATTTCCGTGATTTTACGATGAATAGCTCTGTTGTGAATCATCAGGTTTTATGGTTCTTGTGGTTGTTTTTAGGCAGAGTTTGTCGGAAATATTCATTGCATTGTCATGAAGAATATGGTATAGTTTGTGTAACGATTGTATATCATTTTGCCATGTTTGAGGGGATTCCTGTCAGGGCGGAAATATGGCAGTATCATAATTGGCTCCTGGAAGGAATGTGAATTGACATATAAAACAGGCAGAAACAGCCAATGAAAGGAAAGTTGACTTATGACAGCGATCAATGAGAAGGCTGCCATGATTAAGGCGGCTCAAAACGGTGATAGCCAGGCTTTTGAATCCCTTATGCAGCTTTATCAGAACGATATTTATCATACTGCCTTATTTATGCTGAAAAACGAAGAGGATGCCAAAGATATCACGCAGGAAGTATTTATCAAGCTGTTCAAGAATCTTTCACAGCTTCAGAATATCGATGCGTTTGATTCGTGGATCCGTATCATTACGATCAATGAATGTAAAATGTTTTTCCGCAAAAACGCACATGCGGAGATTCCGGTGGAAGAAATCGATGAAACGGAGGATTTACTGAAAACCTATCAGCAGGAAAGAACGGATGAAATTCCTCATGAAAAACTGGATCGCATGGAAAACGATAAGATATTGTATTCACTGATCGAGGGACTGCCGGAAAAGTATTCCCGGGTACTGATATTATTCTATTATGCGGAGATGTCGTACAGTGAAATTGCCGTTTCCCTGAAAATCAGCGAGGGTACCGTCAAAAGCCGCTTATTTACTGCCAAGAAAAAACTGGGGGATGCCATTCTGGCATATGAAAAACGACATGATATCGTACTGCATACAGAAGATGTCATGGGCAGTATGGGAAGATGGCTCATGCAGGTGTTTGCTCATACGGATACCTTATCACAGAGTGCTGTCAGGATTGCTCCTGCCGCTCTGCAATCGGCAACATCCCATGCTGTTTCTACTCATGCGGTGTCGGCTGTCAGTACAACCGTTTCCCATTCTGTTGCCTCTAAGGTTTCGATTGCCGTTGCCTCTGTTTCGGTAGCGGTTTGTGTCGGAATTACGGCAAGGGTTTTCCCGACGAATTCTGTCAATTTATCCGATATTGACAGTTTGTCCTCACAGACAGAATCCGTGATTCAATCTGAGGTGCCGGAAAGCAGTGTGGAAGAATTATCGCAAGTGTCGGAATCGACATTTTTACAGGACAGTGAAACAGTGAGTGTTGAACCCAGTGTTATCTATGTGCATGACCAGGCAGAACCGAGTGTCATTTATCGTGACAGAGAGGTCATTCGTGAAGCAGAACCGAGTGTGGTATATATCAACTCCGAAAATGTGCGCCGTTATGATCAGTATGTGGATCTGTCCACGAATGACGGAGAGATGGAATTCCGGATTTATCCGGAGAATAATGAAGCACTTCTGAAGTTTTTTAGCAAGGAGGACGGTGATGTCATACTTCCGTCCTATGTCAATTATGAGGACAGACAGGTTCCTGTCACAAGGATGATGTATAACTTTCTGAGTGCGGAGGATGACGAGAAGTTCAGGAATTCGGAACCCTTTGTTCTGCAGCTTCCGGAAAAATTAGAGAGTATTCCGGAAAGCTGCTTTGATGGCAGAAAAGTCAAAGCCGTTATCGGAGGAACCAGTGTTGTCTCTATCGGAAGAAATGCGTTCAGAAACTGTCTGATCAAAGAACTGGATATGCGGGAAGTGTTTCCCAATGCCATAGAAATTGATGATTCAGCATTTAAGGGATGTCCTCTGGAGAAACTTGTTCTGCCGGAAAGTGTTCTGAGAGTTTCCGGCAGCGCATTCTACGATACCAATCTCAAAGAAGTTACGACGATTCCTGTGAATGATTTCGGGGCTCCTGCCGCAGAAACGGTTCATCTGATCATTCCCGGCAGTACGATCAGACAGCCTCAATATCATTTCTGGGCCGAGGCTTCCTTGTATTCGAATCCGATTGGTATCCAGAATCTGTATTTTGAACTGCAGGACAGAAATGCTGTGATAGATGACAGCAGAACAGGGTTCGGAGAATTGAAAACGGCGCTGTTTCATTTGTTGGATTATACGGTTGCCGATAATTGCTATCTTCCGGAGGGAATGAAGAAACTGAGAGCCAATGAATTTGAAAGCGTTTCGACAGAGCTTCCGGAATATCAGGATCCCGAAACCGGAGTAACGAAATATCAGCAGGAATCCGCTCCGCAGTGTGATTATCATGGTAAAATCAAAAACCTGTACATTTCTTCTACCATTACGGAAATTGAGCCGGATGCTTTTACTTCTAAAAGAGGTGTGATCAAAAATATTATCCTTCCCAAAGCCGGCAGGAGTAACCGTGAACTGCGTTATCTGAAAAACAGTATTCTGAAAAGCAAACAGTTCCGGTTTGTCAGTGAAGATGCGGAAAATCTCTTTTTCACTGATCCGGATGCCGTTTTTCCGGAGGGGAAATATCACATTGAAAAACTGAGAGCAGCAGATTCAATCGTTCCTGAAGAAGAACCGATTGAGGAAGAGCCGATCGAAGATGAATTGATTGAGGAAGAACTGATCGAGGAAGAACCCTTTGAAGAAGAGGAATAAAATATGGATTTCAGGAAGCTGTCGG
>CACYCN010000054.1 GCA_902772895.1 uncultured Ruminococcus sp. | reverse complement strand
GGACGAAAAAAGTCAGTCGTCCGATTCGTCCAAAAAGTCGGACGAAAAAAGTCAGTCGTCCGATTCGTCCAAAAAGTCGGACGAAAAGAGCCGGCCGTCAGGTTGGTCAGAAACATCGGATGAAAAAAGTCAGCCGTCAGGTTGGTCAGAAACATCGGATGAAAAAAGTCAGCCGTCAGGTTGGTCAGAAACATCGGATGAAAAGAGCCGGCCGTCAGGTTGGTCAGAAACGTCGGATGAAAAGAGTCAGCCGTCAGAATCCTCTTCAGAAGAAAGCGGTAAGGCTTACGCAGGCAATTTTACCTATTCCCAGGACGGTTACGGCAATATCATCCTGACAAAATATAACGGCAGGGAGACAGCTCCCGACTTACCGTCTGTGATTGACGGGAAAACGGTCACCGCTGTCGGTGAGAGCTGCTTTGCCGGAAACACCTGTATCCAGAAGATCGTTTTGCCCGATACGATCACCGAGATCGGTGATTATGCCTTTGAATGCTGTTCCAATTTAGCGGAGATCGTATTGTCCGATTCCCTGCGATCGATCGGCGAAGGTGTTTTCTCAGCCTGCCGGAAAATCAATGCCGTTCAACTGCCGGAAAATCTGGAAGTGATCAAAAAGGGCGCTTTTCTTTACTGTCAATCCATTCAGAGCATTGAGTTGCCTGAGACGGTCCGGAAACTGGGTAATTTTGCTTTTTCCAATTGTTCGTCGCTCACTTCTGTCACCTTCAGGGGGGGAAACGTCAGGGAACTTCCTGACAGACTTTTCTATTCCTGCAAAAAGCTGACAGAGATCAACATTCCCTATACACTTGATTCGATAGGAAAAAGAACATTCTCACAATGTCAGAGTCTGACAAGCATTTCTGTGCCGGGACTATTAGATTCCGTAGGCGACTACGCTTTTGAAAGCTGTTCATCGCTGACAAAAGTGTCGATCAATGCCTTATCGGTGTCCGAAACGGCATACGCAGGCTGTTATCAGCTTCCGGAGGAGATGCTTCCCAAGCCAATGACCGCAGCCTTTATGGATCAGTCAGATACCGGCAGAGGGTCGGGTGAAATAACCAGGTCGGATACGGCAGGTCCTGCCGCAGGTGTCGGCAGTCTGTTTGACGAGGATAAATTCAGCGGCTATCAGATCATTACCAATGATGAATTCCCCCAGTGGAGCCGGAAGTATCTTGACTTCTGTAACGAAAACGGTATTCCTACTTCAAGGGATGAACTGTTTTATACCATGCTCTATAAGGGCGAGGTCATTCCGCACTTTATGGGCATGACCTCAGCCGAAAATCATGATCCTGCCATGTCAAAGGAAGCGGCAAGTGCTTTCGGAGATGATTACGAAGAGACTTACCTGATGATGAATCACGGTTTGTATACGGAGCTGAAAAGAGGCAGAATGTGTGATGATCTGGTTCTCTACAGCGGTGTCTATGACAGTCAGCTCATGGCTGCCGCAGGAACCAGCCAGGCGCCTACTCTGGATCAGCTCAAAGACTGTATCGGCAATACCTTTACCGACCCGATCATGATAAGCACTACTACCGATATCGGTGTTGCCTGCGGCTTTTCCGATACACTCTTTATCATTTACGCTTCAAAGGAAAGCATGGACAGACTCGGCGCAGTCAGCATTGACAGTATCATCGGTACCAATGAAAAAGAAATACTGATGGCAAAGAATGCAACCTATCGTATTCTGGAAGTAGGTACCATGGCTGTCAAAACCACCGATAGTTACAATAACGAAACGGAGATCAACAGAAACTATATTAAGGTCGAACTGCTATGATCTGTCCATCATCCGGATAAAGCGCCAAACGAGGGACTGTCGCAGCAGGAAACAGGATGGGAAGAGGTAAGGATATGAAAGATATTGTGACGATCGGAGAAATACTGATTGATCTGACCTTCAGCGGACGGGAACAGGATATTCCGGTTTATCAGGCGCATCCCGGCGGAGCGCCTGCAAATGTTGCGGTAGCCGCAGCACGGTTAGGGGCAAAAACGGCGTTTATCGGAAAAGTCGGCAAAGATTTTTACGGTGATTTTCTTACCCGTACCCTTGCCAAAAATCATGTCGATACCTCCTTTCTCCTGACAGACGAAAAGGCGGGAACAACACTTGCCGTCGTATCACTTTCCGAAACGGGTGAAAGAAGTTTTGCGTTCTATCGTAAAAACTGTGCCGATACCCTGCTGCGCAGGGAGGAGATCAATGAGGATCTGTTGGGTCATACACGGTTTTTTCATTTCGGTTCTGTCAGTCTGACGGATGAGCCTTCCCGATCTGCCACCTTATATGCTGTCAGAAAAGCAAAAGAATCCGGCGCAGTGATTACCTATGATCCGAACTATCGCGCCAATTTATGGAACAGCGAACAGGAAGCGATAGAACAGATCCTGTCTGTTCTGGATCAGGTGGATATCCTGAAAATATCCGATGAAGAACTGCCTCTGCTGACAGGGACGGAAGAGGCGGAACAGGGTACCCGTCAGCTTTCTGAAACCTATCATATCCCACTGATTCTGCTGACATTGGGTGCTGAGGGCGCTTTCTGGCGCAGAGGGAATGAAACAGGAAAGGAAGACGGATTTCCGGTCAGGGTTGCCGATACCAACGGCGCCGGAGATACATTTCTGGGGGCTTTTCTGAGCCGGATGATCGGATCAGGCTGTCAGTTTCCGTCTGAGCTTTCTGCCGGACAAGTCCGGAATTGTGTACGGATTGCCAATCTTGCCGCCGCTCTGACGACTTCCCGTCACGGCGCCATTCCTGCCATGCCCGATCAGGCGGAACTGGAACAAGTATTACAATCCATGGAAATTTCCAACGGATCATTATGACGGATCGTTGACGATTCCGGCATTGCAAGCAGTATCCCGATTCACAGAGGTGATGGATACTGCTTTTTTGATGCTGTGAGGAGGGACTGTCCGTTTGGCGTTGAGCGCCGTAAGAATTAAAAGAATAGGAAAATAGAAAAATAGAAAAATTTAAAAAAATGCTGTAAGATAACGGAGACAACGGGTACTAATGAATAACGGGAGGTGATGACGGATGCGGATCGAAGAACTTTATGATAAGTATTTCAAGAATGTCTATCTGTATATGCTGCGGCTTTCCGGAAGCGTCGATATTGCCGAGGAAATCACCAGTGAAACATTTTTCGCAGCAATGAAAAAAATAGATTCCTTCCGGGGAGAATGCAGCGTCACCACCTGGCTGTGCGGCATCGCCAAAAATCTCTATTCCAAATATAACCGGAAACACCGAAGGGAACTGTCACTGGATGACGAGATCGCCCAATATGAAATTTCGGAAGGAATAGAAGACAGTGTCATTGATCACGATCAGGCATTACGAATCAAACAGCATCTGCATGAACTGCCCGATACCTACAAGGAAGTATTTATGTGGCGGGTATTTGCGGAACTCAGCTTTGAGGAGATCGGGGCGATGTTCGGAAAAAGCGCAAACTGGGCGTGTGTTACCTATCACAGGGCAAGAAAAAAGATTGCCGAGAGAATGGAGGAGGAAACATGAAAATACACTGTCATATTATCAAGGATCTGATCCCGCTGTATGTGGAGGATATGCTCAGTGCGGAAAGCGTGGCTCTGACAGAGGAACACCTGAAAGAATGTGAAACCTGCAGACAGGAGGCGGATGCTTTCCGGAAAAACAGCGGCAATGTCTCGTCGGACAGCGGAAAAACACGGTTTATGGCGCAGGCGGATGAGATCAGACAATTCAAAAAGAAGCTCCGTACACGAAAAATCATTATTATTATCATGCAGGCTGTGCTGATACTTGTGCTGCTGACAGGACTGATTTTCGGTTCCTGGGCGTGTGACAGGCTCCGGCCTGTCGAAATCGATTACGGGTCATCAAAACTGCATTCTCTGGATGACCGGAAGGCTGCCGTAACCGTGATACGGGAGTCTATGGAAAAAACTGACAGAAAGGTTTATTCCATTTCCTATGCCGGCGATGCGTTCAGTCAGGAAAGAGCGGACAGTTACGAGGTCGCTCCGGAGGATGTTATCGTATTTCGCTGTGTATACCGGGCGTCCTCATGTAATTCTGTGCCGTTCTTTACCAAAGAATATGAAAAGGGTCTGGTCCTGCAAAGAGAAGAAAACGGAGATTGGTCGATTCATGATTCCGGTTACTGGGAATTGGTTTCCGCAGGGGTGGCAGACAGCAGTGAACCGGGTCAGTCATATCCGGATAAGGAAGGATGATGGGAATGAAAAAAGTCCTGATAATTATTTCGGCAATTCTTGCGGCAGGGGCTGTGACAGCAGGAACGATTGTGACAGTCGGTATCCTGAATCGGCAGGAAGCTCATCAGACGCAGCAGTCAGAACAGGATCCGTTTCGGTATGCCAAGGAATGTTATGCGAAAAAACTGGAGGAAAAAGGTGTTTCGGGTCCGGAAAGTGACGCGTCGTTTTATATCGGTCAAAATGAAAAATGGTTTACCAAGGATGCGCTGGCATGGGAAGAACTTGCCGATGAGGTGCTGACGCTGGCAAAAGCCTATGGGAATATCCCTCCGGAAAGAACAATAGCGGATCTTCATGACCGGGGACTGTATTATGATTTTCTGTTGGAATGCAGTAATCTGTGTATGGATCAGGATCTGCCGATGACGGATGAGGAACGGGCAAGTATTCTGCTGCTCCTTTCGGAAGTGTATTATGGACTGGCGGATGAAGAAAATGATCCATATATTGACGATTTCGATGCCGTTAAGGACAGGAGAGATGCCGCTCTGACAGCTCTTGAGAAAACCGGCGCCCCGTATTTCGGGCCGGCTCAGGGAAGATAACGCTCCGCCTTAATCAGACAATATGTCTCTCAAGTGATAAAATGACCGGAGACTGCCTTTGTGAAACCTATGAAAACGGTTTTGCCAAAGGCAGTCTTTGCTGCTGTCTGAAACGAATTCCGATCAGACGGAAATCGGCTCTTGACTATTCCGGGAATGAAAGGTATAATGGATTCCGGACTGCATAAAAGGGCGTTTCGGCATAGATCACGTGTGACTGATAATTGCGACGATAACACAGGGGTCCGTCAGTCAGAGTGAGCGTATGCGAACGTCAATGCGAATCGGGAGCGGCAGCTTGCCGACGCAGAGCCTGCGTTCCCATAAACGTTTTGGCAAGATACTATCCAATCGGATTTCAGTTTCTTTGCAAAACATAATCGGGAGCGGCAGCCTGCCGCCAACCGTGAATATGATCAGAGGTGAAACAGATTGGAACAGAAAAATTCATGCGCGGAATGTCTGAATATGGGACGCGCGGTCTATTGTATGCAGTGTATCCGGCTCAATAAGGGACATAAGGATATGTTCCGCAGTAATACGCCTGCTTATCGCCCTTGTCAGCGTCAGGAAAATGAAACACATCTTCCTCAGCCAGGAAATCGATAACGCATTCCGGAACGAAAAACGGCTTGAGGTGAATTGCCATGAAAAATAAAATACTGGTTATGATAAGCGTACTGGTGATTCTTTCCGGGTTTCTTCTGAGCGGCTGTTCCTCTGACGAACCTGCTGTCAAAAAAGAAGCTATCGGGATTATCGGCGCTATGGATGTGGAAGTGACTTCTCTGAAGGAAGCGGCGAAGATTACCAAAATCACCAAAATTGCCGAGATGGAATTTTGTGAGGGAACCCTGGGAGAAAAAAATGTCGTCATTGTCAAATGCGGTATGGGAAAAGTCAATGCCGGTATTTGCGCAAATACGCTCATCAATGATTTTAACTGTAACCGGATCATCAATACCGGTGTAGCAGGTTCTCTGGATGGTCAGATCGATATTGGTGATATTGTCGTATCCGTTGACGCTGTCCAGCATGATTTCGATGTCCAGGCAATCGGTTTTGCAAAAGGTGAGATCCCTTATACGGGACTGTCCGCTTTCCCGGCAGATGAGACCCTGCGTTCTGCGGCAGTCAGAGCCGTTCAGGAGACTGCGCCTGATATTCATGTCTTTGAGGGAAGAGTCTGTTCAGGCGATCAGTTTATCTCTACCAAGGAACAGAAGGAAACCATTATCTCCGGTTTCGGCGGGATGTGCTGTGAGATGGAAGGCGCCGCTATCGCGCAGACCTGCTATCTGAATCAGACACCGTATGTGGTAATGCGTGCCATTTCCGATAAGCCCGATGAGACGAAAATCGAGGACTATAAAAGCTTTGAAGCAGAAGCTGCTGCCAGATGTGCCAGAATCGTTCAGTATATGGTGGAACACTTATAATTGACTGATCTGAGGAGATGTCTCCGGACTGACAGTTGAGATATTCCGTTCAAAAGCCGGAGCGTTTGCTTCCGGCTTTCTTGCTATCGGAATCGTTGCGGAAACAGACAAGGAACGGGTTTCCTTTTGACGGATGGGAGAGGTACGGATGAAATATATCATTTTGACAGTGATTGCGGTTGTGGCAGTATTCGGAGTCTGCTTTTTGATAAGCGGCAGGATCCGAAGCAAAATGAAGAAAAAAATACCCATGTTTTTTCATATCGTGATCAATCTGCTTTCAGGAACCGTTATGTTAATGGCGGTGGGCGGTATTTATCTGAGTATCCACTATTCGGCGGACAGTACGGCGCTGGCTTTGCTGGACGATGAATCCGTTCATGAAGTTGACGGCGCGTATTTCGTGGACGGTAAGGGAGAAGATACCGTATTGATTTTTTATCCCGGCGCGAAAGTGGACAGTGAAGCCTATCTGCCGCTGATGAAACAACTGGCGGATAACGGTATTGACTGTTTTATCATCAGACCGCCTTTCCGGTTTGCCTTATTTGATATGAATGCGGCGGACAGGATCATAGAATCTTATCATTATCAGCAAGTGCTGGTGGGGGGACATTCCATGGGAGGAATCGCAGCGGCTTCTTATGCTTCCCGCAATCCCGATCAGGTTGACGGTGTGATATTGCTTTCGGGTTATCCGAATACGGCGATCCGTGACGATATCCCGGTGCTGTCAATTTACGGCAGTGAGGATCATGTGCTCGAACAGGGCGCCTATCAGAATGCACAGCCGAATTTTCCGGCGGATTCGGAGGAAATTATCATTGGCGGCGGTAATCATGCCGGTTTCGGCAATTACGGGGAACAGAACGGTGACGGCAAAGCAACCGTCTCCCGTCAGCAGCAACAGAAACAAACCGTTAATGCCATTCTTGATTTTCAAAAAGAATATCTCGGATAAACATATCCCTGCCGTTCTGAAATGGCAGGGATATTTCTGTAGGGGGTATGCCGTATGATTCTTTGTGATATAAAATATCGGACAGTCTTCATAAAGAATATCGGCGAAATATAGGTATATTTTGGAATAATTCTGATTGACAAAAATAAGGTTTTGCAATACGATTGAGTTGTCATTTGATTGACAATTTTTAACAAAAAAGGACGGATTATTATGAAGTCAACGATATGGAAAGTTTTAGCAGTGGTAATGGCTGCTGCTGCGATTGCCTGTGTTGGTACAGGCTGCGCAAAGAGTGATACAAAGGATAGTTCTTCTTCCTCATCTTCCGCTTCTTCCGCTGCTTCTTCAAAGGATGAAAGCAAAACAGAGTCTTCTGCTGAGAGTAAGGCAGAGTCCTCAGAAGCAAGCAAAACAGAATCTGCTGCTGAAGAAAGCAAAACAGAGTCTGCTGCTGAAGAGAGCAAGACCGAGTCTGAAGCATCCGCTGAAGAGAGCAAAGAAGAGTCTGAAGCCGCTTCACAGGAGGAAAGCACCGTAACACTGGGTAACGAAGTATTCTGTGGTTCATGGGAATATACTGTCGGCGGCAATTACACTGGAATGACGATCAATGAAGACGGTTCTGCTGTCCTGATAGATGCGTATGGCAATACGACTGCCGCAGAATGGACCGTAGAAGACGGTAAGCTTACGGTAAGCGCTGACGGTTCTGATCTGACATTCGATTATGTTGACGGTGTTCTGAAAGATGAAAACGGAAAGGATTATTTCCCGGTATCCGCTATCTCCGGTGGCAGTGAAGCCGCTGAAAGTGTAGATACCAGTATGGTAGAGGAATACTTTGGTTCCTGGGAATTCACCGCAGGCAGTGTATATCTGGGAATTATGATCAACGCTGACGGTTCCGCAACCTATGTCAACGAAGAACATCTTTCTGTTTCCGGAAGATGGACCATCGAGGACGATAAGCTTTACATTCGTGCAGCAGGCGGTCTGCAGATTCTGGAATATAATGACGGTAAACTGGTAGATGTTGACACTGGTCATATCTATGATCATGTAGATGCCCTCCTTTCCTGAGGTATCATTCCATCGGTCGATCCAATTTCATCAAATTGCCCGGTCTGAATTTTCAGATCGGGCTTTGTTTGTATGATGCGATACGGTACAGCTGCGGCACTATCGTTATGCGGGATAAATGTGATTTCTGTTTTTCAATGTCATTTACAGTTTGTTCCGGGAGCCGGTTGATAATTGTGTTACAATTTGGTATAATATCATCAAAAACGGAAAAGAGATGTTGAAAATGATTGGCGAACAGATAAAGAAATTCCGACGCAAAAAGGGGCTTACACAGGAAGAACTGGGAAGGCGGATCGGCGTTACCATGCAGGCAGTCTCTAACTGGGAAAGGGGAGGTGTACCGGATGCGGAGCTGCTGCCCGATATTGCGGATGCGCTGGGGATTACGGTAGATATGTTATTCGGCCGCAGCAGTCTGAAAAAGCTGGAGGAAGAGATTTCCGATGAGTTATTATCGGTAGGAACGGAAGAGGGATTCCAGAGAGCATTTTCACTTCTTTATGCGATCGGAGTAGGATTATCAGGAGTGACCCCTCTGAGAGACAGCTTTAATTTTGATGTTCTTTCGGCGATGGGTCACAATGACAGTTTCGGATATTACTCCCGCTCAAGCGTCAATGAAGGGACGTTTGATATCCGGCTGAATTCGGATTTCCGGTATTTTTTTCTGATGCCCGAACCGGTGCAAGGCTGTCGGGAGAGTCTGGGCGATCCTGACGAGTTAGCAAAGACATTTGCCGTTTTGGGAGACAGGGATGTATTGAAGATCATTTACTATATGTACAGCAGACTCAATACGCCGGTTTCATTGGCAATGATAGCGTCTCATACCAATTTAGATATCAAAAAAACCGAGCAGCTGATGGATCGGATCTGTGAAAGACGTCTTGCAAACTGCGCCGTTGTTGAAACGGAAAACGGCGATGTCAAAGCCTATTGTTATATCAACGAGAGCATTCTGTTACCGTTACTTTGTTTTTCCAAGGAGTTAATGGATACCAATGAGATCCATATGGGAGCTATGTTCCGGAGAAATAAGCCCTTGTTTTAGGAAATCAAAGGATGCTTTAAAATGTTTCGGAATACTTGTTTGATTGAAGGAACTTTTTTCGGTAAAATAGACACATCAGATCAAATCAAAACAGGAGGCACATTATGAAAACGAAAAGAGTTATCACAGGAATCATTTCGGCGACCTTATGTCTTTCACTGCTGACGGCGTGCAGCGGTCAGACGGACTCTCAGAGCAGTGCGGACAAACAGGAAAGTAAATCGTCCACGACCTCCGGACAGAGTACGGAGTCACAGCAGTCCTCCGCGGATGAATCGAGTAAACAAACCGTTGCTCCGGGAAAAGATATCCTGACGATCAAGGATCCGGGAAAGAATTCGGAAATAACCGCCACTTTCTTCAATAACAATACCGGAACAAGCGAAGATGTCAAAATGGAAAAAACCGGAGAGACGGATGACAGTTATATCTTCACCTGTCAGGGCGACAGTGAAAAGTATAATGTCGTACATCTTTCTTACGGTGACAGGGTGACAAAGGATGTCGCCTTCAATCAATGTGTCAGCGGCTGGACACTCTATGAAGGGGAACTTCTGCCTTATATAGCCGGCAGTGAAAAGGATTTCGAACTGAAATATGAAACCAAGACATTCAATGTCAGCGGTCTGGAAAAGAATGTCTATATCTGGACGCCTGACGATTACGATGCCTCTTCTGCGGAGAAATATGAAACCATCTATATGCTGGACGGACAGACCGTTCTGACGACAGAGATCGGCGGCAGTATGCGCAGTTGGAATGTAGCGCATCATGCGGCTTCAATGATGTCGGTGACGGATAAGAAAACGATACTTGTCTGCATTGACGCAGGTGAGACGAGAAATGATGATTATGCCCCGGCACTTCCCGGCGATGCCAAATGTCAGGCAAGTTCCAATCCCTGCGGCAGATTATATGCGGACTTTGTGTGCAGCACCATTATGCCCTATATTCAGGAAAACTACAATGTCTATACGGATGCCTCTCATACTTCTATTGCAGGCAGTTCGATGGGCGGTCTGGAATCTTTCTTTATCGGACTGGAATATGCGGATAAATTCGGTACCGCAGGTGTTTTCTCACCGTCCCTCTGGGCATATGACACGGATGACTGGAAGACATATTTTAAAAGCAAGACCTACGATGAAAACTGTTCGTTCCTTTATTTCTATTCCGGCAGTTTTGGTGACGATTCAGGCTATTGGGCAGAACCTGTCTATAATGCCCTGATCGAAGCAGGGTATCCGAAAGACAAACTTGTTTTCAGTAAGAATGAAAAGGGCGCCCATAATGAAGAATACTGGAGCAATATTTATCCGGAATTCCTGGAGTCCATGTTCTTTGGCAAGGTAGCGGCGCTTCCGTGCGGTGAAACCATCACCTATACTGACAGAACCGAACCGGAAAATCTGGATATCATTACAGCGGCAGATGCAAGCAGTAATGAACCCGATACCCGTCCCGATTATATCAAGAATTATGTTTTCTTTGATAACAGCGAGATGAAATGGGATAACGTATGGGCTTACTGGTTTGGCCCGACAGGAGAATCTCCGATCAATAAAGCAACGGGTGAAGACGAATACGGTAATCCGGAATGGCCGGGACTTCAGATGGAAAAAATTGAAGGTACCGATATCTATCGCATTGTAGCGCCGGTGGGCGTAGCCGCTATTATTTTCAGTAACGGTATTCTTGACGAGGATGTCAGAAAAGGCGTGACCGCTTACCAGACAAGAGATCTTCTTTATTCCGATGCCGCCTGCTCCGGCAAGGTGTATAAGATCGATACATCGGTTCCTGCCGAACAGGGTACCGGCGTTGAAAAAACCAAGTTCGGCTATCCCAGCGGAAAATGGACGGCTTTTGAACCTTCAGAAGAAACAATTGCCATTCTTTCCGCCCAGTAACTCAGGGGGACTTTTGCGAAAAAGTCCCCCCGAGACCCCCGAAAACGAACTTGCCGACTTTCTTGTGTCATTTGATGTAAATGACAAGAGCCGACACTTTTATTGCCGTTTTGCGCGGCAAAACGTGGCAAGATACAGGACTTTTGCGAAAAAGTCCCCCCGAGACCCCCGAAAACGAACTTGCCGACTTTCTTGTGTCATTTGCAGACAGTACCAAGAACTGACACTTTTATTGCCGTTTTGCGCGACAAAACGTGGCAAGATACAGGACTTTTGCGAAAAAGTCCCCCGAGACCCCCGAAAACGAACTTGCCGACTTTAGCGTGTCATTTGCAGACAGTACCAAGAGCCATATGATTAACGGCGTTTTGTGCGGCAAACGTGGCAAGATACAGGACTTTTGCGAAAAAGTCCCCGAGACTCCGAAAATGTATCTGCAACTTTATCAGAGAACAGATCATATCAGAAGCGTGTGCACGATATTGGTGCACACGCTTCTTTCATCAAGAGCGGAAAAAATGTCAATGGATCAAAATTATAATGAGGGAAAAGAAAAAAGCAGGAAGAAGTATTGACAAACAATACTATGTATGGTATAGTAATTTGTGAAAGGAGATGATAGTTTGGAGACTCAGTTAAAGAAAGGTTTGCTTGACGTATGTATACTGGCAGCCATCATGAACGAAGATTCATATGGATATCGGATCATCGAGACCATACAGCCTTATATTACGGTTTCGGAATCGACGCTTTATCCGATTCTGAGAAGACTGGGGGAAGCGGGACTGCTGGAAGTCAGACCGGTCGAGTATCATGGCAGAACCAGGAAGTATTATCACATTACGCAGGCGGGAATTGACAGGGTCAATCTTTTTTTGAATGAGTGGAACGAAGTAATGACGATCTACCGTTTTGTCAATAAGGAGGCTAACAACAAATGAACAAACAGGAATTTATGAAGGAACTTTCAAACAGACTCAGCAGTTTATCCGAGACAGACAAAGAGGAATATCTGGAAGATTACTCGGAACTGATCGATGACAAGCTGGAAACCGGAATGACGGAAGAAGAGATCATAGAGCGATTAGGGGATATTGACGCCATTGCGGGAAGTATTCTGAGCAGTATACCGGTAACCATTGACCCGGATATTGTCTATACGGAAAACCATTCGGTGATAGACTGTGTCAACCGTTACCGGATGGAAGACGGACAGTATCAGTTTACCCTGAAAATTCCTGCCGGAACGGGACTGAAAGAGGTATTGATCGAGATCACCCAGGACGATAACGGGACGCCGTTATTCTGTACCAATCTCAGTTATCTGAATGGTTCAGAGGAGTATCATGCGGTAATCAGACCCTATTATCAATATAACGGAGGGAATTATTCCTATCAGGGGTCGGATTATTATGAACTGATCACCGAAAAGATGTCGGAAAACGGAATAGGGATCCGATTATATCTGACAGTGGATGACAAACATTATATGGCAACGGATACCGCCCTGAAAAGTACGGTAAAAGGCCGCGGTTACTGGCTGGGAGCATAAGCTGACAGGTCAGGGTATGACGGAATATCCGTAAAGAAACCGGCAGAGAGATCGGATGATGAACCGATCGTTCTGCCGGTTATTGCTGTCATGACGTTTCAGATAATCGTGATATTTTGCAGGGAAATCAATTTTCAGAAAATAAACCGTTGCCGCAACATATTTTCACAAACAGAATCACTGATTTATGAAAAAGAAAAGGCAAAATCAGCTTTTTTAGGAAGGGGGTTCGGGGGATAACCCTTTTTTCACTTGAAAAAAGGGTTTCCCCCGAGAAAATACCGGGAAAAATGGATTTCCGTGGATATTTTGAGAAAGGGATAGATTCTTTCGATGAAATATGCTATAATGTAACTATATGTGACGGATAAGGGGATAACAGGTCAGCGGATTCCGATGACAGAAAGGAATCCGGTAGAAAAATGAGTTTTGGATGATCGTGTCAATGAATCAGACCAACCGGGAGTGAGTAGAATGGCAGGTTTTATAGACGCCATCAAGCGGAGTTATACAGGCGGAGATCAGTATGACAAAATGGCAAAGAATCTCCAGAAGCAGTTTATCCAAGAGATGAATCAGATGGCAGATCAACCCGGGAATCTCCCGAAACTGGCGTCAATGGATATGAAATATAACTATTTCATGCAGAAGCGTCGGGCGGAACGTCATGGGATCACCTTACGGCACCGGTATCATCTGGAAGAAGAATATGCCCAGGGAGTATCGGCGCTGATGGGAAAGGATCAGCGGTATATTACCAGAATTCCGGTGCTTGTCTGTAAAAGTGAACGGGCTTATTTTATGGGGCAGAAAAAGCTCCGGGAAATCCGGTCACAGGAAACGATCTGTTCCTATACGGTATTTACGGAGCATCAGGATATCAATGCTTCTTATTGTTGTCCGAACTGCGGCGATGTCAATTCCGTGCGGCAGTTATTGGAGCAGGGATGCCGCAGTTGTCAGACAAGATTTGTCATGTCCGATCTGTATCCCAGAATCACCAATTCTTACACCATGAAAGAAAAGTCATATTCCCGTACCAGACCGCTGCCGTTTCTCCTGATAGGAATCCTGACAGGACTGATACTGTTTTTTACGGTGACATCCCATTTGCTTGAAAAAGATCAGAATGATTGGGTGAATTATTTTGTCGGAATATCAGGAACCGCTTTTGGCGGATTGGTCATGGGTTTTCTGATCTATGCGGTGACAATGATAGTGTTATTGATCGTTGATGCTGCGAGGAGCGGTTCACGGGTATCGGCTTTTAATCAGACCAGAAATAAACTGCCTCCCCTGATGCAGCGATATGATCCGTATTTCTCCGTTGACTTTTTTGCCGGTAAGGTGAATCAATTACTGAAAACGTTAGTATATACGGACGATTATGATAACTGTTCGGTTTATGAAAAAGGGGGAAGCAATATTTGTCCGGATATTGTGGATCTGGATTATCAGGGTGTCATGGGACTGAATGATTTCAGCAGTGACGGACGGTATGTATTTGTGGACGTGGATGTTTATGCCAGAAGTGCCTGTGTGACGAATCAGAAATTCCGGATGAAAGATGAAATCTTCCGTATGAAACTATGCCGTTCCGTCATGGTATATGATGACTGTAACGCATCGGTGCATCATATTGTATGCGCTTCCTGCGGCGCCAGCTTTGACGCTGTCAGACAAAAGAAATGTCCCTATTGTCACAGTCCCTATGCGTTAAGAAACTATGACTGGGTCGTGACGGAATTTGAAAGAAAATAACGCCATGAAATGCCCTTCCTGAAAAATCGGTTGGTAGAAACCGGTTCCGTATGATCTGAAAACGCATCTCAAAGCAGTTATCATGAAGGACTCATGAAAGAATCTATGACAGAGTTTCCGGTTATGTCCGGAAACGGAGAGACTTCGGAGGAATATCCGGCATGGAATCGAAAACAACCAGGGTGTATTCCTTGTAGAGCATATAGGCATTGAGAATGGCATAGTCAATGACAGCCTTATCGTTTTCAAAAGTGATATTGGTAAGGGTAGAGGCATTGATGAACAGATGCGGAAACTGATGGGGAAGTTCAAACGGATATTTCCGGAAGTGACGGCTCAGAAATCCCAGCGCATTGGTTTCAATGTGTTCCAGAATCAGATTGTTCGGAAACGGAAGAAGGTTTTTCCGAAAAGACTGACTGAACAGGAACAGCCAGACAGCTGCCTGTATTTCTGCAGTTGCCGCATCAAGGATCAGTCCGGCGGAACGGGAAACGCTTTCGTCAGAAAAAGGAATTGTCCGATCAAAAACAGGGGCGGAAATCCATTGATTGAAATCCGCTGCCAGATCAGACGGATAGTGATTTTTCAGCCAGGCAGGATAACAGATTCTTTTACCGTTGGAAGGCGGCATGACTTTAACGGTTTCGTAAGGAACCGGCTGATTGATGAAACGCAGCGTCCCATTGGTTTTACGCTGCCAATACAAATAGATATCGTTCCATAATAAACTGTTGAAAACAGCGCTCATAGGAAACCTCCTTTGAGGAATAACTTCTTGCAGGTAACGGGCGCTCCTGCTTTACCGTCTCATGTCATACGAAAGCAGAACGAAAAAGTAACCGCCTGTCATAAAAAAGGCGGTTACTTCTTTCCGGACTTTTCAGGGGCCTGCCGTATCAAGGTGGTCGCCTTATTTATTTCTAATGATAGTATTTTTTTGATCTCTTGTCAATATCATTCTCACTCCCTGCCACGGAAATCCATTTTGTCCGATATTTTCTCGGGGGAAACCCTTTTTTCAAGTGAAAAAAGGGTTATCCCCCGAACCCCCTTCCTAAAAAAGCTGATTTTTACCTTTGCTTTTTCACAAATCAGTCGCTTCATTTGCGAAAATAGGTTAAGGAAACGGCTTGTTTTCTGAAAATGGTTTTCCCTGCACTTCCTGTGCCGCCTGACGTTACCGTAAACAGAGATTTTCTTCTGAATAACAAGCATTTCTTCTGGATAACAAGCAATGTTTCTGAATAACAGACATTTCTTCTGGATAACAAGCAATGTTTCTGAATAACAGGCGCATAAACTTCCCGGACTGTTTATGCTATGCCTGTTGTCAGTCAGAGCCGGAAAGCAGCCCTTCTGGGCTGCGGCGGCGGATGGAAAAAAATATCTGCCCGCCCTGCGCCGTTAACCGCGGACACAGAGGTTGCGGTCAGAAAGTGAGAGTGAGCGTATGCGAACGATAGCGCGAATCGGGAGCGCAGGCTCTGCGCCGCGAATTGGGAGCGGCAGCTTGCCGCCGCCGTGAATCGGGAGCGCAGGCTCTGCGGGAGAATGATTTACCAGTCTTCATCGATGACGCTGGTACTTTCGTAATCGCTGATGTCATAAGTGGCGTTGTATTCCCCGGTATGGCTGCGGTACCTGCCTTTTCGGTCGTCCTCAGAAAGCCACATCTCCACATATCCGTGCGTACTGCTGAGGGTGCCCTGTTTGTGAGGGTTGGCGGTTAGATAGCTGCGAAGCTTCTGCAGAGAAGACTCCACGTTCATCTCCGGGTATGTGTGTGTCAGTGCGCCGAGATCGTCTTCTGTGATGACGAAGCTGCCGTCAAGACACGGAAGCTCCAGACACACTTTACTTTCTTTTCTTTTACTTTCCTTTCCTTTACTTTTCTTTGTGTCATTATTCCGGGAGTTATCCGGATTATTCCCGGAATTATGCTCGTTTTTCCCGGAAAAACCTTCCGCAGAGCGTACCTGGATAAAGGCTTCGGTTTCTTCTTTGTCCAGAAGCCAGAACCTTTCTTCTACCGTTATCTGTTTTTTGGCAGCACGTGTCCGGACTGCCTGCTGATAACGGCGCTGGATTCCTGCGGATGTGAGAATCTTTTCCGAACGGAATCGTTTATTGTCAAACAGTGACCGTTCCAGCAGAAAGTTCATCATCAATCCTATTTTTTCGGCGTTCATGTTCAGGTCGGACGCAATGAGATAATTCAGATCTTCATCAACCGACAGATAATACCCTTCCCGGAATATCTGACACAACAGATAGCTATATAACGTGAAGCCGTCGGCTCCGAAACGGGAATACAATACTTTGATTTTTCTGTCCGAGAAGATGTCAACGTCGAAAGGAAAATAATCCAGTCCCTTTTTCATTGGTCTTGCCATTCTGTTCTCCTTCTGCGCTCAGTGTCCCGTACGGATGGTATGAATCACGGAATATCAGTGACCTTCCGTAAAGGAATCAGCGTCTTTTGATTTTGGGGTATTTCATACCCTTTCACTTACCCCTTAAAAACCGTCGGAATTTGACCTCAAAAGGTCGAATTCCGGAAAATTTTCCGAAAAAATTTTTTATGGTATCAAAATATGCTGACAGCCGCTCAGATAACGCTGATCGGATTGTCGGAAAAATGATACAGCCGGAGGTGTTGTTTTGAAACATTCATTTTTTCCGCTGAAACGGCGGGATATTATTGGATTAGCGGTACTTTTGACGGTTATCGTCGGATATTTCGTTTTTTTATGCGGTTACAGCAGAAACGATACGATGATGATATTCCTCAACGGAGAGACTGATCTCAGTCAGGTCAGGGTAGAATGTTCGAATGACCAGGTTGTTAAGGTCAACAGGGTCAATCAGGAACGTTTCAATGAATTTGCGAATATCATTGCGGTGGATCTGGAAAGTATCGGCAGAGGGGATGTTACGGTATCGGTTTATTTTGATGATATCTATGAAGGTGACGTTCCGGATGGAAACAATCAGTCGCATAAAGAAATGAACACCATGTCACGGACCCTTGAAAATGACTTTCATGTTACTTTTTTCGGGACGATCTATAATCTGACAACGGATTCTTTCCATGGACTATGGACGATCAAATTACTGATCCATGTTCTGACACTGATTCTGATTATTCAGTTCTGTCTGTCCTTCCGTGAAAATACCAAAAAGGGAAATTATACCTATTCGCTTGTCACACTTGGCGGTTTGATATTCTTTCTCTCTGTCACACTGATTTTTTCCGTATATATCACGATCAGCACCTTCCCGGAAAGAGAACTGATGGGCTTTATCAATTTGTTATATTCCCTCAGTCAGATCAGTACATCCTTTATTTATGTCACGATTATTCCGTTATTGATTTTCTGTCTGCTGGTGAGTCTCAGTAATTTACAGCTGGTCCGGCATGAGGGATTCAGTATACATAATCTTCTGGGGGTAATACTGGGACTGGTTGTCATCGGCGGCGTGGTGCTGATGTGGTTTCTGGGAAAGGATCTGTTTCAGTATCCGGAAGTGGAACAAATGCTGATGATTGTTATCAATATGGTGATATCTTTCCTGTTTTGTTATCTGGAGTGTATGTTGGTATCTACCATTTTCTGCGCCCTGTCTTCTACCAGGTACCGTATCCGGGAACCGATGAATTATATTATCATTCTGGGCTGTGCCATCCGCAGTGACGGGTCGCCTACACCGATTCTTCGCGGCAGAATCGACCGTGCCCTGTCGTTTGACAAGGAACAGTTTGAAACCTGGCATCAACATGCACGGTTTGTTCCTTCCGGCGGACAGGGAAGTGATGAGGTGGTCAGTGAAGCCGAATGTATCAAGCGGTATCTCATGGAACAGGGTGTGGAAGAAGATCGGATTCTGAAAGAGGATCGGTCGGTCAATACTTATCAGAATCTGGCGTTCTCCAAAAAAGTTATCGAAAATGACGCCGGTGATCTCAGTCAGACCAAAATTGCCTTTTCTACGACCAATTATCATGTCTTTCGGGGCTATATTCTGGCGAGACGTTCCGGTCTCAGAGTAAAAGGGCTTTCGTCTCCCACAAAACTCTATTTCTTCCCGAATGCCTTTCTCCGTGAATTCATCGGCTTGCTTTTCGAACAAAAATTCAGACATCTCCTGATCGTTTCCATCGGTATTCTGATAATTGCCGCTCTCTATATGATCCTCCTCTTTTAACCAGGGGGGACTTTCAAGTGAAAGTTTCCCCGTACCCCCGAAAGCTGTGTTTACCTGCTTTCATGTGTCGTTTATTGTTTCATCCAAGAGCCGGAATACTTACTCAAAGAAAAGCAGCAGAGAATCCGTCATCAGACGGACACTCTGCTGCTTTGTTCTATACTGTATGATTTAACGAGGATTTTGTCGAATTTAGATATATCGTATATTCATGATTTTTGTCTGAATTTGAGACGTGTGATACACCAGCCGGAGCGCCATGAAAATGGCGTGAGGCGGAAAGTCCGGATATTCTGCCTGCGATGTAGAAGTCGGGAGCGGCAGCTTGCCGCCGCCGAAAACTCAGGAATTAAGAACATCATCCAGCACTGCTTTGAGCGTATCGGCAGATTGTTTGAGGGCTTTCATTTCTTCCTCGTTCAGTTCAATCGGCACCAGACATTCCACACCGTTTTTACCGACAATAGCGGGCATACTGAGAGCAACACCGTTAATTTCTTCCGTATTCTGGATACTGGAAACCGGCAGAATAGATTTTTCATCCCGGACAATGGCTTCACAGATTCGTCTGACGGACATGGCAATGCCATAATAAGTTGCCTTTTTCTTTTCGATAATCTCATAGGCGCTGTTTTTCACACCATCGGCAATTTCTCTGGTGGCAAGATCATGATTGAAATGACCGCGCATCTCACAGAACTTATGCAGCGGTACACCGGAAACATTGGCACTGCTCCAGGCGGCAATTTCACTGTCACCATGTTCACCGATAATAAAAGCGTGAACGGTTCTGCTGTCAACCCCAAGATGCTCACCCAACAGATATTTCAGTCTTGCCGTATCCAGCACCGTACCGGAACCGAATACACGATTTTCCGGAAAACCGCTGAGTTCTTTTGCCACATAGGTGAGAATATCCACAGGATTTGCCACTACCAGAAGAATCCCGTTATGATTATATCTGGCGATTTCGGGGATAATCGACCGGAAAATAGAAACATTCTTTTTGACTAAATCGAGTCTTGTTTCACCGGGTTTCTGACCGGCGCCTGCCGTTACGATCACGACTGCCGCATCACCGATATCTTCATAACTTCCCGCATAGATTTTCATCGGTTTGGAAAACGGAAGACCATGACTGATATCGAGAGCTTCTCCTTCCGCCTTGTTTCTGTCCGCATCAATCAGTACGATCTCAGAAAAAAGATGGCTTTCCATCAGGGCAAACGCCGAAGCGGAACCGACAAATCCACATCCGACAATTGCTGCTTTTCTACTGTTCATTCCTACCATAGTAACCACTCCTTTGCTGTTTCTGAACATATTATAACCGATTTCAAACCGGTTATCTGTTGCTGTTGCAACAATTGAAACGATTTCCCGCTGCAATCACAGAAACACACTTTTTCTCAGAAAACCTGCGTCTGTCAGGAACAGAAATTCTGAAATACCGCTCAGGGAATATTGAGATCATTCCGGAAATGTGGTATAATAACAGTAACTTGAATCTGAAGGAGCGAAAAATATGGACAGACGGACACTGAAAACACGGAAAGCCCTTTGCAACGGTCTTGCGGAAATGCTGATGCAGAAGGAACTTCACAAAGTCACCGTACAGGAAATTGCTGATAAAGCGGATGTCAACCGTGTCACATTCTATAAGCATTATCTTGACGTATATGATCTTTATGAAAAGATCGAAAAGGAAGTTCTGATGGAAATCGGCCTGCTCATGCTGGAACTGGAAAATCTTTCTTCCGAACAGATGTTTACGCATCTGTTCAACTATATTGACGAGAACCGCACGATCTTCAAAATGGTTTTCTGTCCCAATACGACCGGCCAGCTCAGGAATAAATTCAGTAAAATGATTCAGGGCGTTTTACAGAAGATTCAGTCCGAACAACTGGATACCTCTCTCAACGACAGCCGTCTGGAATATCAGAATTGTTATCGTTCTCAGGGATGTATCGCCGTGATTGAAAAATGGGTTCTCAACGATTTCAAGGAATCCAAGGAGTTTATCATCCGCACATTATCTGATCTGGACACCAATACCGAAGATTTTATCTATTCCGACACATAATACAACGAAACCCGGTTTCCTCTGACTTTGGAAACCGGGTTTTGTATTACCGATGGTGTTCATAACGGATTGAGGAATCAGCAATAATAGGTAATTTCTCCAAAGAAAGAGAACCATTTTTCAATCACCATAGTTATATTCGCTTCAACCGCTTTACTCAAATAATGGAGTGTTCTGCTGTCATACTCCGAATTGTTGTTTGCAAGTAAGCATTTTCCTGATTTTGTTATCCAAAACTTGGTAGCGTTGCTGTAGGTTTTCCTTTTGCAATATGAACGTGAACGGGGTCAAGCGGTTTATTTTCGTTTGCCCAGAAATACACCGTACGGGACCTTTCACTTGAAAGTTCCTGTCACTTATCACGTTTCGGCGCTGCGTTTGAGACGGAAGTCAACGGATTGTTTGAGGTATTTGAGGAACTCATTGTCCCGGCACATGGCTTTCCCGGGGGTATCGGACAGTTTTGCGACAGGTCTGCCGTTGACGTACTGGAGTTTGATGACAATGTTAAGTGCCGGAACGCAGGTATCATTGGTACAGAAGGTGCCGATGCCAAAGGATACTTTTGTTCTGCCGTTGAAATAGTCGAATAACTTCTGCGCTCTGTCAAAATCAAGACTGTCACTGAACAGAAGCAGTTTGGTTCTGGGGTCAACACCATAGCTTTCATAATGACGGATCATCTTTTCACCCCATTCATAGGGATCTCCGCTGTCATGTCTGACTCCGGTATAATTGTTCACCATCGAACGATTGAAATCCAGTAAAAACAGATCCGTAGTGACAGTGTCTGTCAATGCGGTGCCGTTGTCGCCGTCATATTCCGCATACCAGTCTTTCATCGCATAATGATTGGTATAGGCAAGCGGAATGGAATCAATGCCCTGATACATCTGTACAAATTCATGCGCATAGGTTCCTACCGGTGTGAGATGATATTTCATCGCAAAATAAACATTGGAAGTGCCGACACAGTTTTGGGTTTCGGAAGTCAGTCTTCTGATTACCGTTTCTTCCCATTCTCTCGAAAGACGTCTTCTGCATCCGAATTCCGCAAAACGGAACGTGTAGGTGCCGTCATTCAATGCGAGAATCTTCCGATCCAGTTTTTCCTTTGCGGAAGCCAGCAGGGTTTCATAGTCATACTGCATCCGGAAATAGACTTCGTTGATGATCTCCAACAGATAGATCTCAAACTGCATCGCCGAAAACAGCGGACCGTCTACGATTACCGATAACTCTCCGTCTTCCGAAAGCTCTGTCGTGATATAGTCACGGATGGGATGCCATAACCGCAGAAATTCGACATAGTCGTTCTTGATAAACCGGATCGACCGCAGATAATCCAGTTCTTCTCCGGTAAAACGGAGCTGACAGAGATGATCGATCTGGGCATTGATTTCCTTTGCCATTTCCGGCGTGAATACGATATTGTCATTCCGGCACTTGAAATAATACCTGCCGCACAGATCGGTATGTTTATGGAAAATGACCTGATTCATGTTGAATTTATATAAGTCGGTATCCAGCAGGCATACCACAATTGGTTTCAGTTTCATGATGATCGTCCTTTCTTCATTCATTTTTGTCTTTTCTTCCCTGATGACGAATAGGGTTTGTTTTACAGAATATTGATCTGACAGCTGTTCATGGCAGCAAGGGCTGCCTGATGAAGTTCAGGGGTCACGCCTGCACAGCAGGTACTGTCTACATTGATTTCCGTTTCAGGGAAAAATGCTTTCAGAATCAGCGCATTGCTGATCACGCAGATATCGGTGCAGAGACCGATCAGGGTAATGCTGTCAGGGGTGCCGTTTTCCTGAATCAGTCCCGGCAGTCTCACAGAACCAAAGGTCAGTTTTTCGGTGATCGTACAGTTCTTGCCGCTGAGAGCTTTCCGGATCTCTTCGTTCAGTTCATGTCCCAGCGTACCCTTGATACAGTGCTTTACCGGCAGTTTTTTTCCTTCTGCCGTTTCCGGATAGTTGTCATCGTGGGTATCCAGTGTGACAAATACCGGCCCTTCAAAGTCTCTGATTTTCTGTGCGGCGGCAGGTACGATACCCATTGCTTCTTTGGTTCCGAGAGCGCCGTCAATAAAATCCTTCTGCATATCTACTACTACAAGTATCTCTTTCATCTGACTCATCCTTTCTGATCTGATCATGAGATTGTGATCTGACTGTTGATCCGGCTGCGTTTCATTTTCTCCGATAGAGTCTGGCAGGACGATGTCCCGCTCCCCGGACATACTGATCCGTTTCCGTGACATAGTCATTGATCTTTCGTCTGAAATTGGCAGGCAGTAACGAAATTCCCATAATGGTTTCCTGTACCCGCTGCAGTTCCGATAAGGTGAATTCCGGCGGCAGAAAATCGAATATCATATCAAAATGCGCCGCATGACTGCGCAGTGCCGTAAGCGCTGCCGCAATGATACCCGCATGGTCAAAGGCAATTTGTCCGCTGTCCATGATCTCGAATGTGGTTATGCCGAAAACGGTCTTTTTCTCTTTCAGTATCGCTTTCAGACGGATATCGCCGCAGGATAACGTTAACTGACTGGTCCCTTCCGGCGTCTGCTCAAACTGTACGTCAAACCACATGGCATCCGAAGCGTCATCTCCGCTCTGTACTTTTACATCATTGGCAACGATGACGGAGGCAAAGGCGGCGGATATGATCCATCCTCTCGGATCCCTGCCCGGTTCACTGAAAATCCCTACCGGCATCAGGGAAACGGGTCGGACATTGGTTTCTTCCATGATCTCCCTGACCGCACATTCTTCAATGGTCTCGCCCGGCATGAGAAATCCTCCGGGCAGCGCCCAGCAATTCTGAAAAGGATGTCCGCCTCGTCTGATCAGCAGTACCGTCAGTTTACTGTCCGCATTTTGTCTGTAATTGTCCATCTGTTCGGAACGTATCATAAATGACGCCACATCGGCTGTCAGAGACGGTCTTTCGTAGTCGTCAATATGATATGCCTGCAGAAACTCGTTTTCTGAGTTCATTCGCATCACCTCTTTGTTATTACTGTAATGATAATAACATAATGATAATAACAAGTCAAGCCTTTTTTCAAAAAATTTGCGGATTTTATTATTTTTCCGTCATTGATTTCCGTAACTGCCGCACAGGGAAATCGATTTTCAGAAAATAAGCCGTTTCCATACCATATTATCGTAAATGAAGCAACTGATTTGTGAAAAGAAAACATAAAAATCGGTTTTTTTAGGAAGGGGGTCTGGGGGAGAACCCTTTGTTTTCAAATAACGGGTTTCCCCCAGAGGACTTACCGGGCAAAGTTGATTTCCGTGTTTCCGTGTTGCCGCATCATGCGGATTGAAAAATCGGGAGGAATATGTTACAATTGAAACGATAATGCGAATCCGTAAGAAAAGATTCCGGCAGGTCAAGTGAATCAAAAGGGATGAAGTAATGAAAAAATTGTTTGAAGAGATTCCTGTGATGGAAAGCGAGCGATTGATACTGACAAAACTGACAATGGATGACAGTAAGGCGTTATCGGAACTGATGCATGATGAGCCGGTGTATGAGTATCTGCCGACCTTTCTGCTGGAACGGCAGAGTGAGGATCCGTTATGGGTGATCGACCGGATGTATGGGGAGTGTATCAGAGAAAAAAGCGCACTGCATCTGGGCATCTTTGAAAAAAAGGGAAGAGTTTTCTGCGGATTGGTCGAACTTTATGGCTATAAAGAGAACATTCATAAAATCAGTATCGGTTATCGTCTGAAACATCAGTGCTGGGGACGAAAGATTGCTTCGGAATCTGTCCGTCTGATGATTGACTATCTGTTAAGGGAGACGGATATTGAAATCATTACCGCCAGTGTTATGCCGCAAAATCTGGCATCGGAAAAAGTGCTGCTGAAAAACGGTTTTGAACGGGTCGTCCGTTTTTCGAAAGAGGACTGGGGGTATCAGACGCCTACCTTAGCGGATAAATGGATCCGTTAAGAATGGTACCATGTCTATCATATCTATCATATCTATCATAACTATCATATCTATCATACCTATCCTGTCAATGTATCCCTTTCCTTTGGAACAGCGTTTCAGCAGGAATTGCCGGATCAAGAAAAACCGCCAGACAATTGTGTCCGGCGGTTTTATGATTGTTCAGGAGAGACAGTGTTATGATGTACCGGCAGTCTGCCCGGAGGGCGGGCAATCCAGTGAAAGACGCATCAGGATAAGCGTCTGATAACCGGAATGCCGGGACAGAAATGCCATCGGATTTCTGCCATACTCTTTGAAACCGGCTTTCTGATACATTCTGATAGCGGGTTCATTGTCGTCAACCACTTGCAGTTCGATCTGACGATAGCCTGCCTGACGGGCGCAGCGGATACAGGCATGAAGCAGTGCCGTACCGATACCCAGTCCCCAGTATGCCTGATCGACACAGAGACCGAATTCACAGCGATGACGCAGTTTTTCCTGTTTGCCGAGAGCATCCAGACCTGCCGTTCCCACCAGTACGCCATCCACGAACGCAAGAATTTCCACTTCATTTTCACTTTCCGTTTTTTCCCGGAGATACTGTCCCTGTTCCTCAGCGGTCATCTGAATTTCATCCGGATAACTGAGCAGATAATCCGTCTGACCATGCGTCAGAATAAAATGATCCAGAGATGCCTGACGATCTTCTTCGGTTCCGTTACGCAGAATACAGGTTCTGCCGTCCTTCAATGGTATGATGTCATGATATTTCATCGGGAACACATCCTTCTATGAATTCGTGATGGATTTGACAGAAACACATCTGATGATAGTCAGTCGTGTTTGTTTCAGGAATGTTCGCCGGACGGATCAGGGGAAATCCGGGGTGATTTCCAGGGTCGGTTCTTCTGATGCCAGCCTTTTTCCTGCCAGTAGCGGACATCTGCTTCATTCCATCCTTTTTTCTGCAGCATCCGCATGATATGAAAGAATCCTTTGGTTTTCAGACCGGGTTTTACTTTGCCGTGTCTGCGGCGGATCCTTCGGGCAATCGCATCCGATTTTTTCTGAATGATCCGTTTTTTCTTGTCACTGACATGATCCCAGTCAATGGCAGCCACACCGATGCCCAATTGTTCAATTCTGGGAACTCCCCAGAAAAACAGACTGTCCGCCATATCCTTATTGGTTGACTTCATACCGGCGCCGGCAGCGGTACTGATACAGATTCCCTGTTTGCGGAACATTCTTTCCTCGGGACGATGCACCATCCAGCGATAGCCGTAGTGATCCAGAAACGCCTTCATTGCGCCGGTTGCGTGATAGACATAGACCGGACTGGCAAGAATGATGACATCCGCCGTATTCAGCGCTTCCGTCAGCGGCAGCAGTTTCTGATAATGGGGACATTTCGTTTCACTGACCGTAAAACACCGGGCGCATCCGATGCAGAATTCCCCGAAATCCTTCGGCAGAAAAAACTCTGTAATATCATTGCCGATTTTTTCCGCCAGTTCCTGTGCGATATGATAAGTAGAACCTTTATGATTCTGACCGTTGATAATAACAATCTTCATGGAAAATGCTTCCTTTCTTTCCTGTTCCGTCATCGGGAACGGAACTTTCTGAGGGAAATCATTTTTTGACAAGTTCGGTAAAAATAGCGTCCCGGTCAAACTGTCCCTCAGGCAGTCCGGGAATCTCCTTGAAAGCTTTACAGAGAGAAAGACTGACCTCTGTTAAGACGGCGCTGATCTGCTGATCGCTGTACGGACAGTCATCCGTGACGATCAGTGTCGCAAGACTGAACGCCATCAGCCATAGATTCCGGAAATAATGATCTGCGGTTTCGGCATTCATATGATAAATTTTCATAACGGAAGGTCTTACCAGTTCCTGACAAAGCCGGAGGGATTCCATAGCGCCGCCAACGGTACCGTCCGGTTTTCTGAGAAACAGAAGCCGGAATAATTCCCGTTCTTTTCTGGCAAATTGTATAAACTCCTGACCGACTCCCAGATTAGGAATCGGACCGGCAAGTCCCCGTTCGATCGCCTCCTGATAACGCTGTCTGGCATAGGCATAGACCTCTTTCCGGAGATCGTCCATGGTTTCAAAATAGGTAAAGATCGGTCGGGTAGAGACGCCCAGTCCGGCAGCCAGTTCCCGGGCCGTCAGTGCGTCGAATCCCTTTTCCCGTGTGATCTCCACGGCGGCAAGAATGATCTCCTCTTTCTGAAACTTTACTTTTGGCGGCATATGACCACACCCTTTTCTGAAATTGCGGCTTTCGTTATGTAACGTGTGTTGTATAACATTATACGCCGTCCCGTATTCCTTGTCAACCAATGAGTTTTCTCCCGCGCGGAAATCAACTTTGCCCGTGAAGTCCTCTGGGGGAAACCCTTTGTTGAAAACAAAGGGTTCTCCCCCAGACCCCTTTCCTAAAAAAACGGATTTTTATGTTTTTGTTTTCTGAAAATTGATTTCCCTGTTTCTCCCGGACCCTCTTTCGGAAAACCGTATGGAGAAAATACTGACGGTAAGGTCAAAACATCACCCGATAGCGGTGTCCGCAAAAGAAAAAGTTTCATCAGTCAAGATCAACTGACGAAACTTTTGTACGGAGATTGCCGGATCATTCCGGCAATTGGTTATTGATTTTCCGGAGGTGCCGTCTGCGTGTCAGGGGAAGAAGAGGCAGGTTTCTCAGAGGAGGGATGAGTGGATTCCTGAGCGGAAGATTCGGCAGGTTTTTCGGAGGCGTCCTGATAGCTCTGACGGATATTATTGATATCTTCGGTACTGCCGCCGCCGTGATCGTCAGCGGCGCGGAATTTGCCTTTTTCCACCAGCCGCAGGAAAGCGTCAACCACGTCACTTGTCAGCTGTGTACCGGAGACTTCCTTGATAATCGAAACAGCCTTATCAAAGTTCATTCGTTTGCGGTAAGGACGGTTGGAATACATGGCGTCAAAGGTATCGGCAACGGCAATGATCTGAGCGACACGGGGGATTTCATCCCCTTTCAGTCCGTTCGGATAGCCTTTCCCGTCAGGACGTTCATGATGGGATCTTGCCCCTTCCGCCAAATCGGGCATGATACTGATATCTTTCAGGACATGATAGCCCTGAACGGTATGAGATTTGATCTGATCGAATTCTTCATCGGTCAGTTTACCGGGTTTATTGAGGACCTTTGCGGGGATGCCGATTTTACCGATATCATGCATCAGTGCGATATTATAGTATTTTTCAACGGTTTCCTCATCATATCCCAGTTCTCTGGTCAGCATAGCGGTATATTCGGCGACACGGACGGAATGACCGTTGGTATACTTATCTTTCATATCAACGGTTTTGGAGAACGCCTTGACGATTTCACGAATCAGTTGTTTACTCTGTTCCTGCTGTGTCGTCAGCGCTTCAATTTCATTGATCTTACGGTATTTGAGGGTCAATCTGCCGCCGAGTATCAGGATCACCAGCAGCATGATGACGGATTCAATGCCGACCCATAATAAAAACCGATTGATTACCTGACGCACGTCCGTGAGGGAGACATCGGTTCCGACATAACAGATACATTCTCCTTTGTCATTATAAACGGGATCATAGATCGTCAGTACCCAGCCGCTGACATCGTTGGATTCAATGGGATTGATCTTTTTTCCTGCCAGCAGATCAGAGACATAGGGAAGGAAGGCTTCTTCAAAATCCACGACTTCACCGGGCTGATAAGTAGGGACATCATCATCGGGATTCATATCGGTATCAAAGACAAAATGACATCCGTCTTCTTCGATTTTGACGACATACAGATATTCAATGCCATAAGAATTTTTCTGAATTTCCCGCAGGATATCTTCCGTTTTCCGATAGCCGGGGGTATCCTTACCGGTAATCAGATACTGGTCGATCTGATCCAAATCAAGGAATGTCGCAGCCAGTTGAGTGACACCCTCAGCGGTATGGATCCGCTGTTCCTTGACGGAATTGGTATAAAGATGTGTACAGAAAATGGTATTGGCAGTGATCAGACACAAAAGCAGCAGGATAAATACCAGAATTAACTGACGGCGCCGTTTTCTATGTCTTGTTTCATATGCTTTGAGAAGGTCCTGATAGGAGAAAACGTAATTGGGATCATGAGATTCGGGGGAGTTATGATGTAGATGTTTCATGTGTTTCCAGCCTTTTTGTCATAGTGAAGATATTCTGCCCGTCCTGATAGGAGTAAGACAACTGATCCATGAATTTTTTAGTCAGAAAAATACCGAGACCGCCGATGGGCCGCCGGGAAGCGGGAAGTGTCAGATCAGGGTCTTTTTGCTGCAGGGGATTATACGGTTTTCCGTTATCCGCAAAGGTAATGGTAATGGCATCGGGATCGGAAGTAAGAACCGTCCGGAGGATCGCGTCACCCTGACCGCTGCCATAGGCATAGTGGGCAATATTGACATAGATTTCTTCCACTGCCATGAGTACCTGCATTCTGATTTTCGGCGGACAGTTTACCTGATCCAGATGCTGTTCGATAAAGTCCGTGACCTGAGACAGATGTTCCGTCGAGGCAATGATTCTGAGTTCATGATTCATAAGGAGTCCTCCTTTCCGGGATGGGGTTCCGTGCCGTTATACGACAGACACAGCATTGTCAGGTCATCAAACTGTTCCGCCTCACTGACAAAGTCGTCCACGGCATTTCTGACATGGTTCATGATTTCCTTAGGGGAATCGTCGGGATGTTCATTCAGTGCCTGTACCATTCTGTCCAGTCCGAATAATTCATTCCGGTGATTGGTAGCTTCGGGGACGCCGTCGGTATACAGGAATAACCGGGAACCGGGCTGCAGCCGGATCTCATTTTCCCTGAAACGCAGTCCGTCCATTCCGCCGAGTACAAAGTCATGTCTGACCTTGAAGAGTTCAAAGGGCTGACCGGGTTGTCGGATGACCGGATCTTCATGACCGGCATTGGCGGCGGTGAGACGTCCGGTAGAGAGTTCAAGGATTCCCAGCCATACCGTGATAAACATATCTTCACGGTTATGGGTACAGATCGCATGATTGGCTTCCTGTAATATCTCACAGGGCGCCTTGCCCATCTTGGCAAAGTTGGCAAGGATAATTTTGGATGCCATCATAAACAGGGCTGCCGGAATGCCTTTGCCCGATACGTCCGCCATCACAAGACACAGATGATCGTCGTCGATCAGGAAAAAGTCATAGAAATCACCGCCCACTTCCTTGGCAGGATCCATTGAGGCAAATAAATCAAATTCCCTGCGTCCCGGGAACGGCGGGAATATATTCGGCAGCATATCCGCCTGAATTCTCGTTGCCAGTGACAGTTCCGTACGGATCCGCTGTTTTTCCGCCGTGATCTTCGTCAGATCATCCACGTATTTCACGATACGTTCTTCCATCTGATCGATAGACTGTGCCAGCACACCGATCTCATCCCGGTTATGAATCGTTTTCGTCAGTTTTTCCGCAGCAGCCGTATTCTCTTTGGAAAACCGACTGGCTTCCGAGGTGATTTTCTTGACCGGAAGCAGGCATACCCGGTGCAGATAGAATCCCTGAATGATAATCACGAGAACAGCCAGGATAATCAGTACCGTTATGACACGGTTGACATATTTTTTTCTTGTCGTTGTCATGACATCCATCTGACGCTGTACACAGAGAATGGCGGTGGTTTTTCCCAGCTGATCCCTGATCGGAACCATTGCGGTAATATGAGGCTGGGTTTCGATATAGCCTCTGTCACGAAGTACCAGTTCCTGTCCGGAAGTCCCTTCATACAGTTTCCGGTACTTTTCCCGGTATTCGTCATTGGTGGTTTCCCGGACATAGCCGAAATCAAAGACGGTGAAGTCCGAGTTATGGTTGATGGTGGAAAACAGAAACGTGATATGACGGTAGTCCGACAGATCGGGCCGGATGATATAAATAAACGTGGCGCCGGTATTGTTACAGAGTTTGTCCAGTTGATTCCAGGTATCCTGATAGGTGGGACTGTCCGGTCCCCGTTCGGCAAATTCATCCATTTTTTCGCCGTCCACCATGGCTGCGGCATATTCCGCCGTCAGAAAAGCACCTTCCGAATATTGCGTCAGTAAGGCGTCGGTAAATCCGTTATAGCCGATGATCGATACGATGACCGAAAAAACCACCAGCAACAGCACAATGCCCGAAATACTCTTGAACACAATTCCGGGCCCCCGCTTTTTTCCGGATACCGTTCCGTTCTGACTGCCGATTTTCTTCTTTTGTTTCATTTTATTCAATCGTCAGGATCTCTACAAAACCGGTAATGTCAAATACTTCCATTACGACCTCGTTGACATGAATTACTTTCATGGAACCTTGTGTCAGCATGGTTTTATGTGCCGCAAGCAGGATCCGCAGTCCGGCAGATGAAATATATTCCAGTTCCGCCAGATCAAAAATTAAATTGGTGATTCCGTTCAGCTGCTGCTGTAAAGTCTTTTCCAGTTCCGGCGCCGTAGAAGTATCCAGTCTGCCGCCCAGAAAAACAGTCAGATTTTTTCCTTTTTTTGTTACTTTGATCGTCATTTTCAGTCATCTCCAGTTAAGTATGATTTAAGAGTGTTGATGCGGTGAAGAACGGGCCCGCCGTCTGACCTTACCGGTCAAACGACTTGAAAATCGTAATGGCAACATGTGTGCCGGTAATGCTGACCGATATCTCATCCGCCAATACCGCTAAGATCGATTGTTCCAGATCATCCAGCGCTGCGGCATAGATTTCGTCATCATATGTTTCTTCTTCCGTATCGATGTTTTCCAGTGTGGCTCGATATTGTTTCAGTGACCAGTGATAGGCGCCGGAACCTGCATACCGGGATGCCGGCGATCCCATTTTCATCGCTCCCAGAGATTCCTCTGTCGGGGTATGGGAATGGGGCAGTGTCATCAGAAATATCATGTTCTTGATGTTGGCCATCAGGCCTCTCACGGCATCGTTTTTTCCATGGGTGGAAACATCCAGAAATTCATTATACATTTTCTGCGTTAACTTTACGTCCGCATCCAGATGTATGACAAACCGTTTGTTTTCGTATTCCATCCAATAGTAGACCTCCGGATCTCCTGCGATACTGCGTACCAAAGTGAATAATTCCTCTGAAAGCAGTCTCAGCCGCAGCAGTTCTTTCCGGGTCAGTCCACTGTTTTGTCCCGCCTTTTCGGACATCGTCAGGGCTTCTTCCATTCCGTTTCCCTGATTGGTCACCTTGATCGTTTCTGTTTTCATGAAAGATATATCCTCCTCCTCTTTCCTTTCCGGAACCGTTTTCTGTACGGTCTCCGGTGCTTGCCTATTCTCCGTATCCGGAGGATCGGGGAAGTCTGTTGCTTTGCGTTTATGATTGTTTTTTGTTTTTTTCTTAAAGGACATACGTCCTCAGAATTCTATTATACCGCAAGTTGTTATGTAATTGTCCAATAAATTTGGTATTTTCGGGATGCACTTTGTAAATTTTTTGTTAACGAATCCGTGTCCATCTACGTGTCAGCTCTGAAATTATACCGTAAATGACGCCTGAAAGCCGGAAAACACAGCTTTCGGGGGAACAGAAAAAGGCTGACCTATCAGCTTTCTGACGTTGTTCCTGTTCCGGTTTTGCTCAGTGAAAACAGGCGTAGTCCTGTCAGACAGGAGAACCTGCGCAAATGGAAACGGAAACGACAGTGCGCTGATCGGTCAGCCACTTGGTTGATGGATTCCGGTATTTTTCCGTCAGTCCGGGTAAGCCGGACCATTCAGATCAAATAACGGGATTACAGTCCCATTTCGTTGAGTTCCTTTACGGTAGCTTCTACCAATTGCTCACATTTCCTGGCATTGTCCGTGACCATGCCCTGCAGGTTGGAAAAACCTCTTGTCAGACCACTCATGACTGCGTTGGTCGCCATATTGCCCATTCCGGCAGCTTCCGATTTCTGAACGGAAAACTTATTGGTCTCTTTTCCGAAACCGGATTGAAGGATCCATATCTGATTGTGATTGTCGAGAGCCGGAAAAGTGATGATGTAGGCTAAACCATGCTTTGTCCATTCCGGTTTGCCGGCAGTGAACTGCTTGTCTTTGATTGCCTCATAAAGGGACTGAAGACTGTACTTGTTTGCAAACTTGACCGTTTTTACTTTTACGCCAAAAGCCATGGAAATTCATCCTTTCTGAATTCGGAATCCGAAAATATCATATCACTTTTTCCATTGTTTGACAAGTGCTGTTTTCTTTTTCCGAAATATTCCGACGGCAATGGTGACAATGTATCCGGGATTGAGCCGGCAGTCTTTTGGGAGAAAATATACCTATCATCAGGAATTTTCGTGTTCTTCACTGAAATCGGTATCCAGTCCGATTTCCAATCGGTAGTCCGGAAAAATCTGCTGTACTTCGTGACAGACCTGCTGATAAACCTGCGTCCGGCTTTTGGCATCGAAACTCACAATGATATCAAAACGAATACATTTTTCCTTCCGGTCCAGATAGAATCCGTGCATCTGCATGACATGGGGAACAGACATGACAAGTTCTTTCAACTGTTCTCTTGTGCGGATAGCGTCAGGGTCCTGTGTGTTCACCGAATAGATCCCTACAGCGGTCAGAATGACCTGATGTTTCCGGTAGACATCTATCGTGACTTTCCGGATCAGTCTGTCTAACTGATCGGCATTCATCGTATCGGGGACTTCGATATGTACGGATCCGTGATAGGCATTCGGCCCGTAGTCATGGAGAATCAGATCATATGCCCCGCTGATCGGTTCATGACTGTTGATGGTTTCTTTGATGGCATTGGCCAGTTCTGCGTCAGGACGTTCTCCCAGTACCTTGGACAGGGTCTCCTGTAACATATCAATGCCGGATTTGATAATGAAAAGCGCAATCACGGCGCCCAGCCATGCTTCCAGCGATAACCCCGTTATCAGAAATATCCCTGCCGCAACCAGCGTCGAAGCGGATATGATGGAATCCATCAGGGCGTCCTGTCCGGAATTGGCAAGGGAATCCGAATGAATCTGTTTGCCGACTTTCCGGACATACAGTCCTAACACGATCTTTACCACTACCGCTACTCCTACTATTATCAGGGAAACGACAGAATAATCAGGAATATCCGGTGTGATGATCTTTTTGACCGATTCCGCCAGCGCTGTGATGCCGGCATACAGAACCAGTACGGAAATGACCATAGCGCTCAGGTATTCTACCCTGCCATGACCGAAGGGGTGTTTCAGATCCGGTTTCTTTCCCGCTAACTTGGCGCCTACAATCGTTATCACGGAACTTGCCGCATCCGAAAGGTTATTCACCGCATCCATGACAATGGCGATCGAGTTGGATGCCAGTCCGATGACCGCTTTGAATGCCGCTAACAGTACATTTGCAATGATACCGATAATACTGGTCCGGATGATCCTGCGGCTGCGGAGATTCGTTTTCCGGATGTATTCCTGACGGAAAGCAGTTTCTTCGTCAGGCATCTGACTCTGATGATCCGGGGGAGAGGTGTCGGGGTTGTCTGTGATTCGTTGCTTCTGATCGGTGGTAGGGGTCATTGTGCTGCCTCCTTCGTGATATCATGGGGATTTCCGTAGATGAAAGAATACGGTTTTTCCGGAAACGGTTCCGGGATAATAAAAATCCTGCCGATCTGATCGACAGGATCTCTGTTTTCAATGTGTGTTTATTGTATCATATCTTCATTGGAAAATCAATACCTGCCGGTCAACGTACACGGGATTCCATTTTGTCCGGGGCGTTTCCCCCCAAACCCCCTTTCGAAAAAAACCGATTTGAGGAAATAATCCTATCAGACATCATCAAACATATGCTGCAACATATTTTCACAAAACGAATAACTGGTTTGTGAAAAAGAAAATGCGAAATCAGCTTTTTTAGGAAGGGGGTTCCCCTGAGAAAATGCCGGACAAAATTGATTTCCGTGGTAACCGCCTCGTGCTCCTTGACAGAGCATGAGGCGGATAGGTCATTTGGTATAGTTTGCGCCGGGTCACGCATCGCCGATGGTTTTCGTGGTCAGATCGTATTTAACGGCATAGGCATGCGCCTTTGAGAGTTTGCCGGTAGTGTAGAGAACGAAACCGTCTACTTTCCCGTAATCGCTTGTTCCGTTGAAATATACTCCTACGCTTTTGTCTTTGAGTTCGGTGTCCTTGCCTTCTACCGTGAACTTTGTAAGACTGGTGCAGTTATAGAAAGCGTCAGCATCTACGGCGTCAACGGTATCCGGAACGGTGATTTCCGTCAAACCTGTACAATCCCTGAAGGCGCCTACACGAATCTCTTTTGTATCCTTGAAGACAAAGCTTTTCAGAGCGGTACAGCCATTGAAGCCTGTCACATATTCCACACCGCCGTTGCATTCGGCTTTTTCAAGTGCGGTACAGTCTTCAAAAGCGCTTGTGTCAATCGTCGTGAGATGGTTATGGAAGACGATCTCCTTCAGAGAGGTACAGCCTTTGAAAGCGCTGTTGTCTACAAAACCCTCTTCATTGGTATTGCACATTTCTACTTCCTTCAATGAGGTACACTCCAAGAACATACCGCTTGAAACGTAGGGAATATAAAGGGTTGCCTTTTCCAGAGAGGAACATCCTGAGAATAACTGTCCGAGAGCCGTTTTACGTTTTTCCAGGGAAATGTTCGGTACCGTTACGCTTTTTATGGTGGTGTTGCCGGAGAAGGTGTTTTCGCTGATATCCACAACCTGATATTCCTGACCGCCCTCAACGATCTTGACGGGGATCCGGACGTCCGTATCACTGCCTGTATATTTGGTGATCATTACGCCGTGAATATCCAGCTTGCCCTTTGAAGTAGACTGCGTATTGTTGTATTCGATGTATTCAAAATCGTCCTGACCGGAAGGAACATAGTCTGCGGGAACATTGATCTTATCTCCGTCCGCTGCAGGTACGCCGCTTTCTTCATCGACGTAAGAACTGTCATCAGGAGCGTCGGCGGAGCTTTCTTCTGCAGAGAGAGAAGACTCTTTCGTAATATTTCTTCTCTGAGAAACGGCGCCGGAAGGTTCCATACTGTCTTGCTGACTGTTTGTTCCTGTTGGCGCGCTGCAGCCTGTCAGTAATGCTGCCGATGCCATACCTGCGATGATCGCAGAGAAAAGAAATTTTGTACATGCCTTTTTCATTTTGATAACCTCCGATATTTTTGTTTTTGGGCCTTTCCGTAGAGATAGATGCAGCCAATTTCCCGTATGTTCGATTTTTTGAAAAATTTTTGAAATTTTGCCCATTCACAATATTCCCGAACCCTACAAGTATTCAAGGATGGTTTTTTTCAGCTTCGGCGGTAAGGTTATCATCAGAATAAGCGAAACATTCAGATTCTTTTGTCAGTCTCATTTTGCCTGATGTTTCTGAACTCAGACTTCTGTTGGTATTGCTTTTTTCCGCTGTCTGTTCAGGAAAACAGGCGGAAATTGATATTGTCAGAATCATCGCCATGAAGATCGGAATGTTTTTTTCAATTGATTCCCCCCCTCTTTTTTTTATTTAAGAAAATACAACACAAAAACCTGAGCAGGCAACCGCTTGCTCAGGTTTTCTCTGTTATTTCTCTGTTATTGTATGTTCATGTCGTCCTTCCTGATGTCTTCGCAATTATATGATGGCTCGGTACGCTCTTTTCACTCCTCCCTGCATTTCTTGATCTTGAACATATCGCGCTTGACGGAATCCATTGAGCAGGCAGCCGCTTGCTCATTTTCTTCCCAGAGATTGTTTGTCCATGTCGTTCTTCACCGGTCTGCCTTTTGCTATGCTGTCCATGTTCAGCTCCGCATTATCGCAGAATTCGGTGGCACCGATAATGTTATACTCATCCTTCATCGATTTGGCGGCGTCAATTTTTTTCATATACAGCTCGCCCGACGTATCCTTGAACCGTTCCAGCGCTTTTTTCAGCTCCACAACGTCTACCGATATTCCTTCATTTTTGATGTCGTCGATCCTCAGAATGTCATTCTCTGGATCATCCACTTTTCCGCCGTTGAGAATAATCTCATCTATTTTTTTCCCTAAGCCCTTTATCTTGTCCGGCATAATAGTCACTCCCGCTTCTTAAATTTTTTGATTTTTTAAGACCGCTTCCGGTCTTTCTGTATGTAATACCTTCCGCATCCGCAAATGGGTGCAGAAAAAGAAAAAATTTTTTTCGCCGACCGGAAACCGCGATAATTATTGAAAATGGGAAATTGTAGTCCGCAATTGTGAGCGCATGGTTGTGCCGCTCTCGTTGTAAACGTCCGTTGTTGCGCTGATGTCAGCGTGTCCCATAATCTCCCGTATCAGCTTCAAGTCTGTTTCGTTCTCACACGATCCTGTACAGAATGTATGTCTGAGCACACCCCCGCATGTGCGCGGAAAAGCGTTGTCAAACAATTGTTCGAAATTTTGGACAAGGATCACCCCCGCATGTGCGGGGAAAAGATAACATAATGACATTCCGGATACCTTGTCTTAGGATCACCCCCGCATGTGCGGGGAAAAGTATTCGGACACCATACAGCAGGCAGGCGAATTGGGATCACCCCCGCATGTGCGGGGAAAAGCCATTCAGGCCGGATTGTCGCCATACGGTACTGGGATCACCCCCGCATGTGCGGGGAAAAGGCCT